>NZ_CP037452.1:1387500-1687500 GCF_007754425.1 Gimesia fumaroli | reverse complement strand
CTGACCAAAGCATCAACGCCCAAAACCTGAGTTTCCACGCCGTAATAATATTTGATCTCGCTCAGATCTGCCTCAGCCAGCGGATTTAATACGCCCAGTGATTCAGGTCCCTGCAACGCCAGCATGAACTTTTCACAGGTCCGGTCATCAATCTGGACATCAAATCCCTGTCGTTGCTTCTCGATCCACTCCACAATTTTCAGACGATTGGATGCGTTCACGACCAGCAGATAAAAACCGGAAAACCGGTAAACCAGCACATCATCCAGAATTCCGCCCGCTTCATTTGTGACCAGAGAATACCGAATCTGCCCCGGCTTAAGGGACTCCACGTTATTCGTCAGCAATCGATCCAGAAAACGGCAGGCATCCGGCCCCGAAAAAAACAGGCGTCCCATATGGGCAATGTCAAACAAACCGGCCGTTTTTCGTACTGCCTGATGTTCTGTAGTAATATTGGAATACAGCAGGGGCATTTCCCAGCCGGCAAAATCGACCATGCGACCGCCATGGTCAACATGCCATTGATGACAGGCAGTAGATAACAATGAATCAGACACGGGATTTCTCTCTTTAATATCTGTTGAGAACAGAATCTTTGCTGGAACGGAAACGGGGGTTCTTTTCTTAACGAGGCTGTTCTATTGTGGAAGCTTGCCTGCTGTCACGCAATCATCAGGCAGACAGAATCTAAAATTTCTAAAACTCGGCGCGCAGAAAAAAAGCGAGGAGTCCGGACGGGAGACCTCGCCTTGAAAATTTGAGATTCAATTTTGCTGGTGCTACTCTTTGGAGCAGAGTTTGGCACGCAGATATTCCCGATTCAGACGGGCAATATTCGATACAGAAATTTCCGCAGGACAAGCGGCCTGACACTCTTCCGTATTCGTACAGTTACCAAAGCCTTCCAGGTCCATCTGTGCGACCATATTCTCGACTCGCGAAGCACGTTCCGGCTCGCCTTGAGGCAGCGTGGAAAGATGTGAAACTTTCGCCGACACAAACAACATGGCAGATGCATTTTTGCAGGCAGCCGCACAGGCACCACAGCCAATACAGGCAGCCGCATCCATTGCTGTTTCCTGAATATGCGCGGGAACCGGAATCGCATTGGCTTCAGGGGCATTCCCGGTACTGACTGAAATGAATCCCCCTTTTTCGATAATGCGATCAAAGGCACTGCGATCCACGACGAGGTCGCGAATGACGGGAAATGCCTTAGCGCGCCAGGGTTCAATCACAATTGTATCGCCGTTCTTGAAACGTCGCATATGCAACTGGCAGGTGGTCGTGCCTGAATCAGGACCGTGTGCCTGACCGTTAATCATCAGGCTGCACATGCCGCAGATCCCTTCGCGGCAGTCATGGTCAAAGGCAATCATCTCTTCGCCTTTTTCATGCAGCTGCTCGTTCAATACATCCAGCATTTCCAGAAACGACATATGCGTGGAAATGTCGGTCAGCTTGTATTCGACATAACGCCCGGCGGCATCAGGTCCCGGCTGTCGCCAAACTCTGAGCGTCAGATCCAAAGTCTCGCTCATTATTTATAACTCCTCGTAGTCAGAGGTACTTCGACAAATTCTAAATGCTCACGATGTTCCACTGGTTCTTTTCCAACCTCAGTGAACTCCCAGGCCGTGACATGACAGAAATTTTCATCGTCACGTTTTGCTTCATTCTCTTCCGTCTGATGTTCTTCACGGAAATGACCGCCGCACGACTCTTCCCGCACCAGTGCATCACGCACCATCAGCTCACCAAATTCCAGGAAGTCAGCCAGACGACCGGCGTGTTCCAGATTCTGATTCAACTGCTGTCCCTCGCCGATGACTTTGATGCTGGACCAGAACTCATCCCTCAGGTCACGAATCTTACCCATCGCTGTTTCCAGCCCCTGGCGTTCGCGGGACATGCCACAATATTCCCAGAGTATATGCCCCAGCTCACGATGAATACTGTCAGAGGAACGCGTGCCCTGGATTCCCAGAATTTTCGCATTCCGATCCTGAGCATTTGCCATCGCGGCCGTAAAAGCTTCATCGTCTGTTGAAACAGAAGGCAAGTTATGTGAAGCCAGGAAATGCCCCGTGGTATAAGGAGCGACAAAATAGCCATCTGCCAGTCCCTGCATCAAAGCCGAAGCTCCCAATCGATTGGCACCATGATCAGAAAAGTTGGCTTCTCCCAGAACAAACAGCCCGGGAATCGTACTTTGCAGATGATAGTCAACCCACAAGCCTCCCATCGTGTAATGGACGGCGGGATAGATTCGCATCGGAACCTGATACGGGTCTTCGCCGGTAATCTTGGCATACATGTGGAACAGGTTACCGTACTTCGCTTCGATCACATGTCTTCCGTCGCGGGCAATCGCATCCCGGAAATCGAGGAAGACCGCCTGGCCCGTCGCACCAACACCATAGCCGGCGTCACAGCGTTCTTTCGCAGCCCGAGAAGCCACATCACGCGGCACCAGGTTACCAAAGGCCGGATAACGACGCTCCAGATAGTAATCTCGTTCGGAATCGGGAATCTCATTTCCACGACGCTTATCCCCTTGTGCTTGAGGCACCCAGACCCGACCATCGTTCCGTAGACTTTCACTCATCAACGTCAGTTTGGACTGATAATCGCCGCTGACGGGAATACAGGTCGGATGAATCTGCGTGTAACACGGATTCGCAAAGAAAGCGCCCCGTTTATGACACCGCCACGCAGCGGTTACGTTGGAACCTTTGGCATTGGTCGAAAGATAGAAGGCGTTTCCATAACCGCCGGTACAAAGCAAGACGCAGTCTGCCGAATACTTTTCGAATTCGCCCGTGATCAGGTTCCGCACGATAATGCCGCGTGCGACGCCATCAATGACGACCAGATCCAGCATTTCCCGTCGCGGTAATAATTCAATCCGCCCGGCCCCCACCTGTCGCATTAGCGCACTGTAGGCTCCCAGGAGTAACTGCTGACCGGTTTGACCGCGTGCATAAAACGTTCGCGAGACCTGTGCTCCCCCGAAAGAGCGGTTTGCCAGAGACCCGCCATAATCGCGAGCAAAAGGAACGCCCTGCGCTGCACACTGATCGATGATGTTGTTACTGACTTGCGCCAGGCGGTGCACGTTGGCTTCGCGGCTACGATAGTCGCCCCCTTTAACGGTATCGTAAAACAACCGCCAGACGCTGTCGCCGTCATTCGGATAATTCTTGGCGGCGTTGATCCCCCCCTGAGCAGCAATACTGTGAGCACGCCTCGGGGAGTCCTGAAAACAGAACGACTGCACCTCATAGCCCAGTTCCGCCAGAGAAGCGGCTGCAGAAGCGCCTGCTAAGCCGGTCCCGACAACGATGATTTTTTTCTTCCGTTTATTCGCCGGGTTAACCAGCTTCATTTCCTGTTTACAGCGGTCCCACTTCTGGGCCATCGGACCTTCAGGAACTCGAGAATTTAAAACCGTCGTAGCCGCCTCGGCCATGATATCAACCTTCAAAACGGAAACTGTTAAACTAAAAAATGAGCTGTGACAACAAACACACTTGAATGATCGTGATCAATGAATGAAATATCCCCAGATCGGCAAGCTGACAAACCCGACTGCAATCACAATCGCAAACAGGATTGCCAGTTTTTTGATCAGCGGCATATATTTGGGGTGATTCAAACCCAGTGACTGGAATGCACTCCAGAAACCGTGCGATAAATGAAAACCAAGCACAATCGTTCCCACAATATAAATCGGAGCACTCAGGCTGCTGCCTAGTACCTGAACGATAATGCCGTAAGGTGTTGCGTCCTTATAATCGACGGTGGGATTCGCATGCAGTTTCATATCAATCATATGCATCACCAGAAACGCGAGGATGATCGAACCGGAAATAAACATCCAGGAACTGGTCCGCCCCATTGGAGTACGGCCAAAAATGGAAGGTGGTTCCTCAATCTTGCTTTGAGTCTCCTGATAACTGATATGACGTGCTTCGCGATTGTCACGAGTCAATTTAAATGCCAGGGCAATATGCACAAACAGCAACAGGAACAGCCCGGTTTCGGCGACCGGCAATAGCATCATGCTGTGCAACTCGTGAGCGTAGTTATTGTAAGAGTCTGCGCCCACATACACGAGCAGATTGCCCGCTAAATGCACAACCAGAAAGCTGCACAGTAAAAGCCCGGTGATCCCCATCACGAACTTCTGACCAATGGAAGAGGAGAGTAAAGTCATCAACCATTTCGTAGCTGATTTTCCGCCTGCTGACGGAGATGCCTGTTGTTTCTCACCCAATTTCGTCACCATAATCAAGCTCTCACCCGGTTACCCTGAGGCGATCCTGTGAACCATTTTGCGATATGAAAATCTCATCTGATCGCCCTGTTCACAGCCTTTCGCTCTGAATCTATTCTTACTCAACGGAAGGGCAGCCAGATTTCTGATACTACTTAAGTTATTATATTTCTTTACCTTGGAACATCAATCTTTACCTAATTATAAACTTGGATGCTTTTCCAAATATCAGGCGCTCCTGAATCAGTTCTAGAGCAAGACGGACTGATTTCAATCGAAACATCCGAATATCAATTCATTCCGACCCATCTGGAGGCAAATTAATGTTTTTGCTCGCCTCTGTTCTCTTTACATCGGATAGACGCCGATTGATCTCCGCTCCTCCTTTGACCTTTACGATTATTTTCTCTTTTTCTTCTTGCTGCGTTGTGATTTTACCTTCCGACTTTTCTTCTTCGTGTTCGGCTGCGTCTTTGACGAAGACTTCTTGGCCGACTTTTTATTGTTCTGGCGAGAGGGGACTGCGTTTGATGTCTTTGCCACCTTTTTAGAACTTGGCAGTCGGAAATCCAACTCACGGCGATCCAGATCGATCTTCTCGACTTCCACCGTTAAGAAATCACCGATCCGGTATTCCTGCCCCGTCCGTTCCCCAACAATACTGAATTTGGCGGCGTCCTGATGAAAGTAATCATGCTTTCCCAGACGACTGATGTGCAACAGCCCTTCCACCGGAACATCCGTCCCCCTGCAAAACAGCCCAAAGGTCTCGACGCCCGTGATCATGGTTTTCAGGGTTTTAATGTTATTCTCAATCATCCATGAAAGCAGTTTCACTTTGGTCAACTCACGCTCAGCTGACTCCGCCCGACGCTCTCGCAGGGAAAGCTCATGCCCCAACTGCCTGAGCCCTTGTGGGCTTTGCCCCTTCCCCTTGTCCGGCCGTTCCAGAATTTCATCAATCATGCGATGAATCGTTAAATCGGGATAACGGCGGATCGGGCTCGTAAAGTGGCAATAGTGATCAACGGCCAAAGCATAGTGACCTAATTCCTCATCAGTGTATTCTGCCTGCTTCAGACTACGCAGCAACGCATAATTGATCGCCTGTTCTACAGGTGTCCCATGAACCTGCTCGATCAATTGCTGGAGATCTTTACGGCTCTGGGCTTTTTTAAGCGTATAGCCCATCGCATTGACGAATTCTGCAAACGCTACCTGCCGCGGCAATTCCGGAGAGGGATGCACGCGTCTCAAAAATCGCAGTTTCCGGTCATTAAACGCTTCTGCTACAGAGATATTGGCGGCCAGCATAAACTCTTCGATGATCTGATGACTTTCATCATGCTCGCGTTCGACCGCGCCACTCACACGGTGCTTGTCATCAAAAGTGAGCCGGACTTCCGAAAGGTGCAACTCCAGCGCACCAGCGGCGAACCGGCGCCCCCGCAGGATCATCGCCAGGTGATGCATATTTTTCAGCAACTCTCGCACTTCAGCAGAAACGTCTTTCCCTTCGTCATCGCGTCCCTGAATGATTGGCAGAACCTGTTCATAAGCGAAACGCTGTGTGACTTGTACCGCGGAATTGGCAAATTCCGTATGGACGGGAACCCCCTCAGCCGTGAACTCGATGAAGGCGGATTTCGTAAACCGTACCTGACCTTCCTGCAGACTGGCCAATCCATTCGAGATAATTTCCGGCAACATCGGAATGACCTGGCCAGGCAGATACACGCTGGTTCCCCGCCGTTTCGCTTCGCGGTCCAGAATCGAACCCTCTTTCACAAAATGGGCCACATCAGCAATATGCACGCCTAGCAGCCAGTGCCCTTTTTCGTTTCGCGTTAATGAAATCGCATCATCAAAATCGCGGGCATCAGCGGGGTCGATCGTCACAATTGTCTCTTTGGTCAGATCACGACGATTCCCCAGTTTTGCTTCATCAAACAGACTGGCCTGCTCACGGGCTTCTATCAGGACCTCTTCCGGAAACTCCATCGGGATTCCGAATTCATAAACGATGGAAAGCAGATCCACGCCGGGCTTCCCGTGCGGCCCCAGCACCTTGGAAATAACGCCCTGCCCCAGATAATCCTTGGAAGGGAAATGCAGGATGTCGATAACCACTTTGTCTTCCGAACTCACCCCTTTAGCACCGGGGTCTCCGACATGAATCGGTGAATTGAAGATTTTGCCATCCACGTGGACATAACCTTCGCCGTGTGATTCAAAATAGGTGCCAACAAACGTCGTGGAAGCCCGCTCAATAATTTCCACCACGCGGCCGCAGATCTGGCCTCCGCTACGTCGGCGGTTGATCACTGTGGCATAGACTTCATCACCCGTATGAGCATCTCCCATATCCCGTTCAGAAATATAAAGATCGCCTGCGTGACGCTGGTCGTGTGCGATATCATCAGGCTTATGATGGGGAATCAGATAACCCGCGCCAGAACTGGTCTTCTTGATGGTTCCCGCAATCCAACCCTCTTTTTTGACCGGGCGGATTAATCCCGAGTCCGAAACCAGAATATCCTTTCGGGCACGGAGCGTCTCTATTGCCTGCTCAAATTCCGCAGATGTGGACTTCGAGCCTCCCACTTTTTTCAGCAGTGCCTTTTCACGCACGGGCGTATAACCGGGCCTGGTTACATAATCGAGAATTTTCTTCTCAAAATCGGGCATCACCTCAGTCCTCGGTTATTCCCTTAAATAATTTTCGCTGCAAGCGGGGCGAATAAGGGGTCCAGTTTGACGTGGAGTTCAGGTCATCATCGATGAATCGCGCAAACTCATTTACTTTCGCATCCAGATTATCAAGATGATGCAAGGCAACCGCTTCGGGAGTCATTGGCAACCGGGCACTACCAAATTCATACGTCCCATGATGACTGACGATCATATGCTTTAACCGCAGTTCTGCCTCTTTGGGAAACGATTCACCCGTCATTTCCTGATAGGCATTGATCTTTTCGGTCAGCATTTCCACACCGATAATCAGGTGCCCCAATAACTGACCTTCATCCGTGTAGACGAATTCATTCTCATAACCAAGCTCGCGCACTTTGCCAAGATCATGCAAAAAGACACCCGCCAGCAGTAGACTCATGTCTGCTTTGGGGTATAAATCCGCCACACGCTGGGCGGTCTCCATTAAATTGACAACGTGCTCGATCAATCCGCCATGATAAGCGTGATGGGTTTTGACGCCTGCGGGTGCTCTGCAGAATTCATCCATGAGCCCTTCATCAACCAGAAAGCACTCCATTAACGTGCGAATCTCATTGTTTTCGATGCTCAACAGCATTTCGCGGAGTTTACTCAGCAACTGCTGCACATCCTGTGGTGCCTGTGGTTGAAACTCGGCAGGGTCGAGATTTTCCGCGGAAACCGGTTCAATATAGGTCAGAATAATTTGCAAGGTTCCCTGAAACAGATGCACCTTGCCTTTGGCCTGGACGTAATTTCCGGATTGAAAATGCTGCATCCGTTCTTCAACGACGTTCCACATCCGGGCATTCACGACACCGGTACAATCTCGCAAATCGGCTGATAAAAACAGGCTGGCATTCCGGTTGGCACGTAACTGCTTATCAACCAACAGAAAAACCTCATTGACCGTATCACCATCTTTCAACTGATTTATATATTGACGAGACATCTCGAGTCGGCTTTCAGAAACACTTTTAAAACGCTATTGTCGATCTAAAGTTTCGCTAAGAAACACAATAGAGCGATCTTACGCCGTTCGATTCTGCTCAACAAGTCCGACACCAGTCCGTTCTGAAAGTCTGTCCCATTTGATTCCGACTGCTTCTGATTTACTCCTGTCCGTAGGTCCCGCCAGCGTCGCCTGAATACAACAACACATTCCCTCGCCAATACTTAGCTCGATTAGAATATTTTCTCGACAGCCAAGGCCGAACCTTTTGAATACGAATCTGTTCTGCTAGACTGTGTCCAGTTTTACCATAGCGTCTCCAAGGCCATTTGGACCGGGTATATTAGATTGAGAGACGCCGACTTCATCTGAGATCCATTCAACTACGTAAACATTTTCAAATCAAATACTTAAGGAAATAACGTGCGCTGGTCAAACACTCTGATTCCGACTATCAAAGAAGTTCCCGCTGATGCAGAAATTCCCAGCCATCAGTTAATGCTCCGCGCAGGGCTCATTCGCCAGTTGATGGCCGGCGCTTATACGTATCTGCCTCTAGGCTGGAAAGCCATACAGAAAGCAGCGCAGATTGTGCGGGAAGAAATGGACGCCGCCGATGCCGCAGAACTTCACATGCCGGCCCTCCAACCCCTGGGGCTGTTTGAACGAACACAGCGCAAAGATGCCTTTGGCTCGGTCCTGATTCAATTTGATGTCCCCCGTGGCAACCGCCTGATTCCGATGGCCCTGGGGCCAACTCACGAAGAAGTCGTGACCGACTTAATGAGTCACTGCATCAGCAGTTACAAACAACTTCCTTTGACCGTCTATCAGATTCAGACCAAATTCCGGAATGAAGAACGGCCTCGCTTCGGCGTATTACGCACCAGCGAATTTCTAATGAAAGACGCTTACAGCTTCAGTTCCTCAGTCGCGCAACTGGATGAAATCTACGACCGCATGTATCGGGCGTACTGCCGGATTTTCGCACGTTGTGGTTTGAAATACCTCCCCGTCGAAGCCGAAAGCGGCCCCATTGGGGGCGACGCGTCTCACGAATTCATGATTCCCGCTGACAACGGGGAAGATTCGATCGTGTACTGTGAAACATCCGGCTATGCTGCCAATATGGAACGCGCTGATACAGGCCGCAAGGCGCCAGAAATCAAGACATCGGCAAATGCAGGCACGCTGGAGAAACAAGCGACTCCCGAGGCGACCAGTATCGAGCAAGTCAGCAAACTGCTGGGCTGTAAGCCCTCCCAGATGATCAAAACACTGATCTATCTCGCCGATGAAGAACCGGTGGCAGTCCTGATTCGCGGTGATCACGAAGCCAACGAAGGCAAGATCCGTCGCGCTTTGGATGCGGGATCAGTCGAAATGGCCGACGACAAAGCCGTTCAAGAGGTCACTGGTGCTCCCACCGGATTCGCCGGCCCTGTGGGAATCAAGTGTAAAACCATCGCCGACCATGATATCCCCGTGATCGAAAACGCCATCACTGGTGCCAACGAAGCTGACATGCATCTCTTAAATGTGAATGTCGGCCGAGACTATCAACTGGAAACAACGTACGACCTGCGTAACGCGGAAGCCGGCGATCCCTGCCCTAAAAGTGGCGCGCCGCTGACCATAGTACACGGTATCGAAGTCGGCCATGTCTTTAAACTCGGCACCAAATATACGGAAGCACTCGATGCCAATTTTCTGGACGAAAAAGAAAAACGGCATCCGATTATCATGGGCTGTTACGGAATCGGCGTAAACCGGATTGTCGCGGGGCTGGCTGAAACACGTCACGATGACAAGGGATTGATCTGGCCCCTTTCGATCGCCCCATATGAAGTTCTCGTGATTCCTCTGAACACAAAAGACGAGGAAGTCATGCAGACTGCGGAACGCTATTACAACGAGCTCAAAGCGGCCGGCGTGGATGTCCTGTTTGATGATCGCAATGCCCGCGCGGGAGTCAAATTTAATGACGCCGACCTGATCGGAATCCCTTACCGTGTGGTGATCGGCGGTAAAGGACTCAAAAATGGTGAGATCGAAACCAAATGGCGCACGGCAGAAGACGCGGAAATGATCGCCCTGGATGCCGGCATTCAGCCGATTCTCGATGCCCTGGAAGCGAAGAAACAGGAAGAATATCAGGCGGCGAACGTCCCTGAGTAAGAGAACCTTCCTGAAGACAAAACCGGAATCAAAACAGCCGGCAGAGAATTAGATCCCTGTCGGCTGTTTTTTGAATTCGTCGTCGCTCAGTTCAAAGCGACTACTTTAGTTCTTTGATCCGAATATCTTTCCAGGCAACAGAGTAAGGGCCAGTTCCCTTTTTGATGCCGTGCACCTGCAGACCAATGAAACCTTTGGGATGTGTTTTATAAATCGCTTCATCGGTCAGGTCTTCAATCTCCTGACCATTGATCCAGGTCTGGATGCGTGGTCCATTCGCAACGATCCGAAATTTGTTCCACTCGCCATCTTTCAAATTCTTATGAGGCTTGAGTCGCTCCTGGGGAGTCAACCAGCCACGTCCGGTTGCTTCACCATAAACATACCCAGCTTCGGCACCATTGTCGCCACTGGCCTCAATTTCGACCTGAGGCCCATTTACGCGTCCGTTCCCGTCCTTCTGCTGGCTACGAATTTGCACGCCTGAGTTCAACTTGTTATGAACTTTGACTTCAAACTCCAGCTCGAAGTTGCCATATTTTTTCTTGGTACATAAAAATGAGTTGGGGCTGCCTTCTGAAGTCGTCCCTTGAATCGTTCCATCGACCACTTTATAGGTCGCGGTTCCATTGTGCTGGATCCAACCATCGAGGTTCTTGCCATTAAACAAATTCACCCAGCCTGACTTTTCGCCCGCCTGAACGCTGCTTGTCAGACAAACAGCCGCCAGGACAGCCATACTGATTCCTAATACGCGCTTTCGTGTCATGTTTTCTCTCCAAAAAAGTCTCAGTGTTGATATTAGTTCTAAAGCAGATTCGCCATCTTAACAAAGCGGGAGCTACAAATCGAGCAGCCGTACCATCAACTCCACTACGGAGCCAGTATCGGTCCCGGTGCATTGATTGTCGTCGCCTGCCTGGCATCGCCCGGCATTTCACGGTGTTCAAACTCGGGAGGCTTTGGCTCACCCGGTCGCTGATTCCGATCCAGAGTCGGATTGCTGGGAACGGTATCACCTGTTTCCGCCGTCCATTGATCCAACACCTTCCTGAGCCGGGTTAAGTCGGCAGCATACTCGGCTTTTGAAGCCAGATTTTGAAACTGATGCGGGTCTTCTGTGACCAGGTAGAGTTCTTCGGCCGGTCGAGGTTTTAAAAAGACATCTCTCTGAAACTCATTCAGCTTGCCAGCCTTGAATCGATCCCAGAGCACTTCACCCGAGGGGAATTCAATTGATTCTACGCACAGGTTTCGCTGTTCCGGCCAGGCATTGCGAATGTAAAGTAAATTCCCCGAGCGCACCATCCGTTCATGGGCCTTAAAAACGTGCCAGTTATGTTCCGCAATCGCATAATCACGAACCTTGGCCTCTGGCTGCTTGAATACGTTTTCAAAGCTGACTCCCTGAATGCGCGAGTCAGGTGTTACTCCCGCGACATCAAGAAACGTCGGACCAATATCGATCGTACTGACGAGACTCTGGCTCACCGTACCCGGCTTAATCGCGTCTGGCCAGCGCACAATCAATGGTGTTTTGATGCCGCTGTCATACAGTCTGGTTTTGCAACGTGGGAAAGGACGACCATTATCGGCAAAAAACAGCACCAATGTATTGTCGGCGATTCCCTGTGCATCGAGCTCATCAAGAATTTTGCCAGTAAAGAAATCAATGCGGCTGATTTCATCATAGTATTGCGCAAGATCCTTGCGTGTTTCGGGTGCATCAATCAGATAAGGGGGTACGACAACCTCTTCGGGCTTATGAGGTTGGTATTCGTTCGAGGCTTGCCACTTCCGATGTGCATCTACCGAAGCAAACCAGCAGAAAAATGGTTTGTCTTTCGGCCGCTGTTTCAGGATTGGAACCCAGTCCGCTTCCCGGCCTGGGCCCTTGCCTTTCGAAACATGATCAAAGGCGGTCAACGCATAAGGCCCCATGTGCTGTTTGCCGGAAATCACCGTGTAATAGCCGGCATCTTTTAATTGCTGAGGAAATAAAACCTGCCCTTCAGGGAGCGGGGTGTGCAATTCAGGAGCGCCGGTATTATGCGGATAGCGACCGGTAATCACACTGCATCGACTGGGACTGCAACTGCTGGTTGTCAGATATGCGTTGTCGAACCGCAGTCCTTCTTTCGCCAGTCGATCCAGATTGGGAGTTCGAATAGTGGGGTGCCCATAACATCCTAGATCATTCCAGGAGACATCATCAGCAAAGATCATGATGATATTGGGACGGGCAGACGCCGGTTTGTTCGCAGCCTCACTCGTGGGAGTCAGCAAAACAATAAAGGCAAGACATAGAAGCGAGTTCCACAAACGCATTTGAACATGCAACATGCACGCTACCTCAATTCAAAAGAGTAGAGAGAAATAAGATCCTGTCAGAAACAGCACACTCTACGGTACTATAACCGGAGAGACATCTCAATCTTGAGGTAGCAAATCAGCTTTGAAGATTCTCCAAAACCAACTTCATAAACAATCATTAGAAATCAAACATCATAATCCCCTTCAGGATCAATTCCAAAATCTTCGGTTTCTTCGGTTTCATTTTCCAGAAATGCGTTCTCATCGAAATCTGATTCTTCAGCTTCTTGAACGGGTTCCAAAGAAATGGTGAGATGAACTTTATGATGGACAACCGGGTTAAATTGTTCGCCCAGGGGTTCGAAGCGGAGATGGATATTCGCTTCAGAAGCAATTTCGTCCGCTGTCTTTTCCGCCGTTTCGGCTAAATCATTCTGGCCACTTTCGCGGTAACAGGCCCCTAACGACTTCCAGGGGAGTTGACTATGGGGTATCGGCAATAAATCAGCCGCATATTGCAGGGGTTGAATCGCCTCTGAGTAACGGCCGGCTCGTTTCAAAGATTCACCACGTAAAAAAGAATAGGATGCGGTGAGCGAACCGGGATCTTTTACTTTATCCAGTTCCCTGAGTGCTTGTCGGGGCATCCCCAATTCCAGATAGCCTTCTGCAGCAATCAATCTTCGCACTGTTTTTTTAGGAATTCGAGGGATCATCATAGTAACCTCCAGTTTCACCTGATCTGGTGAACTTAGCTGGTTGAATTTTTGGGGAAATCAACGCCTCTGGGCCAGATTTGTTTTTTCCCATTCTGGAAAAACGTAATTGAGAGTCCTCTGGATCAATTTTACCGCATAGAATGTGCCAAATCTCCTCTCTAACGATAATTAATAAATGTAAACCATTACTGAATAATAGCTTAAACAACCGTGGCAGTCTCACATCCAACATAGACAGTGCCATTTTGACAGCCAACCTGATATCAGAGTGGTTGCAACGTGCATCAAAACTGCACATGCTGCACTTTACAGGGGCTTTTCTTTAGACAATCAACAGCAGGAGCCGGTTCGGGGGCTAAGTCTGTACGAATGTTTCAAGTAAAACAGCAGATCACAAAAGCCTCTGCTTTCACTACGTAATAAACCGGAATTTACTCAGCAGGAATCTTGCGAAACTTGCCGTCAAATTCAAACTTTTCTGCTGGTTCTTGATCGACCGATGCCTGGGGAGCCTTCTGCTCCGCCGACTCGGGATCTTTAGGCCAGACGGTTGAGATGCGGGAAGGGTCGCTTTGTAACCAGTCCTGGTGGCTGGTTGCCTTCTCCGGCTTCAGGAAGAGAACCGTCTTAATTTTTGAGGGATCAATCTCAGTCTTCGATTCAGTACCGGCTTCTGTTTCAGCAGCATCAGTTTGAGCCACTTTTTCCGCCTCTTGCGTTTTGGGGGCTTCCGTCTTGGTTTCTGCTTTCGAAGCGTTTGCCGCTGCCTCGACTTTCTGCTCTGCTTTGGCTGCCGTCTCTGCTTTGATCCATTCTTCCAGCGTTTTCACTTTTCGCTTGGGGGCCTCTTTTTTGACCGTCGATGCTTTAGGAGTTTCAACGAAGCGAGCTGGCTCCAGATAATCAACCGTGCTTGCATTTGCAAATTCTTCGCCGCTCGCTAAAGGATTCGAAATCCTTGAGCCGGCGAACTGAGCGCCTTCTTTATAAATCGTTCCCCGCTGGAATGGTCCTGCTCCCAGAATCCAGGTATCACGGGCGGTACTCTTCGCCTGCAGGATTCCTGATTGCCAGACACGCTCACGTGTTTTCTGGTTATAAGCAAACACACTGATTTTTGCGGCTGCGGTCTGATTATTCTTTTTTGCTAAAGAGATTTCAGGGATAGTTGGAATCGCGGGAGCCGTGGGAACCAGCGATGCAGCAGACGAGAGCATATTACTTGCTGGAATTCCATAATTCACTTCATGCCCGTTGGTCGCCAGAGTGCCTACACGGGCTTCGATCACATAATCGGCGTCTTCTTTTTTTTCCTGAATCAGACAATTGGCCGCCACAATCTGCTGTCGCAATGAACTGACAATATAGTCGCCATTAACAAATCCGACTCCTTTCACATTTTTAATATATGTGGTGTCGAAATAGACTTTTTTATTCGCCAGTGTACTGAAATCAAGATGGGAAATCGTCTGATCAACCGCATCGGAAGTCAATAACTGTTCGGTCGCACTATTGCTAAGCATCTTGCCGCACCCAGCCATTAGAGTCAGCAAGGCTATACAAAAACAGGTATGTACGCGATTATTTATGAATCGATTGAAATCAAACATGAGTTGTAGCGATCGTCTTTTCAGCACAAATAGTCAACACGATTTCCACTGACCCGGCGGAAAATCCCGACAGGCAGCAGCCCGGAAACACTGTGTGAAATGAAACGTCCATACGTAATCATTTTGCAATCAAATACAGCATTGATTGTTCAATTCGTATTTCTGTTTTAATTGTGTGGGAAAGGTGGCCAGAACCAGGAAGGAACTTAGACCAGGAGGTTGTTACTCTGCCCTGAAACGTATGGGATACGATCAAAGACACAGATGAATCTGAGTGAATCCTCAAGTGAGAGGAATTAAGGAATCAACTCAGGGGCGGAGTATAACGAACGCATCGCGAAACTCAAATATGATTTTCAATCTAATAAAATAAACACAAACCAATACAATAAAAACACTTACAGCATATTCATAAAACTCATCTGAACGAGAATTCTGACAAATTCCAATATTTTAACGGGGAATCCGAGGACTACCAAACCGAGGGGACTCTGTAAAACCGGTCATTCGCGAAGGAATATCGCTCCACTCAAAGGTCGTTTTTCGTGTTTCTGTCAGGCTCAACACCGCACAGGTAACCTCGATCTCCTCAACGGCTTCCGCGGTCAGCGAAGCCACTTCTGCCAGTTCATGATACCCTCCCAGGCGAAAACATTCGCTCAAAGAACTCCAAGCCTTACGACTTTCCATGACGGGAAACAGACGCGCTGCCTGATGCAATGGTTCAATTGCTTCGTGATACTTTTCCTGACGACGGTATGCTTCGCCGATCAGATAAAGCCGCATCGCTTCAAGTACACCGGCGTCGTCCATTGAATGAAGTGCGTCCAGTGCCTGAATGGGCATGCCCAGTTCCAGATATCCTTCGGCGGCCATAATCTTGTGAATCACTTTGGGAGAAACATTTTCTAACATTATTCAATTCCTTTTTTTACCGGTGGGGCAAGCAATCCATTGCCCGGCTGCATTTTGTTTCCATAACAGGTCTCAGTCCTCTGAGACACAAAAACTCATACCGGTTCACAAAAGCAACCCTCGTACCAAACTGAAAATCACCATCGTTGAATTCGCCTATCTCGCTATACGCAAACACTTTTTAGCTACAAGAATTATTACTTCGTATCCGAAGGAACTGAGAAGAATGCACTTTCTACCCGGAATCCACCTGTAATTTCTACATCATTCTTTTTTGATGTCTCTACCTGCAATCCAGTTCACAGCACATCACAAAACTTGCACTTCCCCCTCAAACCCTGCATGATAGGAGTCAAATCCAACAATGATTTTACGACTTCGAACCAGATCATTTTTCTTCAAACTGAGGATGCCCCCATGCTGCCGCGCTTTCAGCCATCACCCCGATGCTCGCTTTCACTCATTTTGAGTCTGGTCTTTTGTTATCTCACCCTGATGGCTGGCGGCCTCGCAAAAGCCAGTGCTGATCAAAAACAGCAAAGACCCAACATCCTCTTCATTTTTACCGATGACCACGCATCTCACGCAATGAGTTGCTACGGCTCCAAGGTCAATCAAACGCCAAACCTGGATCGGATTGCCCGTGAAGGTATGCTGTTTAATAACTGTTTCTGTACAAACAGTATTTGTGGCCCCAGCCGCGCTGTGATCCTGACTGGCAAGCACAGTCACTTGAACGGGTTCAAACAAAACGGCAATAAATTTGACGGTTCTCAGCAAACCTTTCCCAAGATCCTCCGAAAAAATGGTTATCAGACCGCAATCGTCGGAAAATGGCATCTGGCAACACAACCTACCGGTTTTGATTATTCAGAAATTTTGGTCGGACAAGGCCCTTACTACAATCCCCCCATGATCCGAAACGGCGAGCGTGTGAAACACGTCGGCTACACTACAGATATCATTACCGATCTGGCCCTCGATTATCTCAAAAACAGCCGTGATCCAAACAAGCCCTTCATGCTGATGTTCCAGCACAAGGCACCACACCGCAACTGGCAACCCGGTCCCAAGTATTTACACATGTACGACGATGTAACCATTCCCGAACCCGACAACCTGTTCGATAATTACGAGGGACGCGGAACAGCCGCCAAACAGCAGGACATGACGATTGCCAAAACCATGACTGCCTTTGATCTGAAATTAACACCACCGAGAAACCTGACTCCCGAACAGTTAGCGGTCTGGAATGCCGCTTATGAACCTAAAAATGAAGCCTTCCGCAAAGCCAACCTGAAGGGGAAAGATCTAGTCCGCTGGAAATATCAGCGATACATGAAAGACTACCTGCGCTGTGTCGCCTCGGTCGATGACAATGTCGGACGCATGCTGGACTACCTGGAAAAAACGGGGCTCGCGAAAAACACGATTGTGATTTATTCCTCAGACCAGGGCTTTTATCTGGGAGATCATGGCTGGTTTGATAAACGCTTCATGTACGAAGAATCCTATCGCATGCCGTTTCTGGTGCGTTGGCCGGGTATCATCAAACCAGGCAGCGTGAATGACGACTTGGTTTCCAATCTCGATTTCGCGGAAACCTTTTTGGACCTGGCGGGTGCTCCCATTCCGGATGATATGCAGGGGGTCAGTCTGGTTCCTCTATTCAAAGGAAATGCCGGCAAATGGCGCGATAGTCTCTACTATCACTATTATGAATTTTATAACAACCGCCGCTCCGCCCACATGGTACGCCGTCACAATGGGGTCCGCACCAAACGCTACAAACTCATCGACTTCTATAATCTCGGCGAATGGGAACTTTATGATCTGGAAAAAGATCCCCGCGAAATGAAAAATGTCTACGCTGATCCGGAATATGCTCAGGTGGTGACCGATCTGAAAGCAGAATTAAAACGCCTGCAAACCCAATACAAGGTTCCCGATGACACAGGTTCGGTAGAGAAAGATCCCCCTTCACTCTATCTCAAGCCTAGAAACAGCGGCGCAGCTCAGAAGAAAAAGAAACCAGCAAGGAAAAACTAAACCAGGCTTCAACTCTTTCGGGTCAAATCAATACTGAGATCGACGATGAAATCGGATCGCGGCAACCGCATATTGTCGTGCTCCGAGATCCCAGCGCCACGGCGGTAACATTTCCACATCCTGAACGAGTGCTGCCAGTGAAGTATTCCCTTTCAGCTGAGAAAACAATAAACCGGGATGCACGCCATGAAAGAAATTGCGTGACGAGAGCAGCTGTGAGAGATATTGAGTGAATTGAAAATCCGGCACGTCTTTCAAGTCAGCCGCAGATTCAGACGAAACAAAATCACTCACCACTAAACCTGCCCCTCTCTCGTCAATGAGCCCCACGATGGTTTGAAAATGCTGTGAACGAATCGCAATCATCAGTTGTTCAAACTGAGGATGCGTATCTCCAACGGCATTCACCGCCTGCAGGATCAATTGACTCAACACACACGTTGAACAGACCACATCAAACGGCCCGGGCAGATCCAATTCAGCCGGTTCAGAGTAATGCTGGATGAGTTCACTCAAATCGGTCTCCGGTGAAACACTGTCTGCTTCGTAAGCAGACAGTGCCTGACCTGCCCCCGTAATCTCTCGTACGTGCAAAAAGAGACGCGGATTATCGGAAACCTTTTGAGATTGAACGCCATACTCCAAAGCACTCTCATCAAGGTCGACCAGATGAACCTCACTATACACCTGCAGTAGACGCTGCAAATCAAGATCATTGCAGTTACCTGCTCCCAGCAGACAGAGCCGCCCCTGTCTGTTTCCAGCCAGTCCAGTCAGATATTTCGTCAGCGTGACACGGTGACTTGCGCCCGACTCCCAATTGGGTCTGCTGGCGAGATTAAACTGATATTCACCCTCAAATAATTTGTTCATTGCAGCGGTTTGATGGCTCCATAAGACTTAGCGGTTTCACAGGTTATACAGATAGAATCAACTTTAAGTCATACACCAGATATATCAATCGAAAACGAAGGAGAAATGCATTTTTCGCTACCACTAAATCGTTTCGTCAGCCAAACTAGTGGAGTCTCATTTTTAAATTTTGGGTTAATGGATATCACGCGAGTGCGACAATGGAGCACGTAAACAACATTCCCCACCCTCAATTTCCAGCTTGAGAAAGCACTAGGACATCTATCGCAAGACCCTCCGTTTTTTATCCTGAATGTCATCTGTAATGTTATTCTTTGTATTTGCTTGCCTGATCCCTGCATTTCTGATTTCGTTTCTGTCCACAGCGGCGATGCGCAAACTGGCCCCCAAATGGGGACTCATTGATCAGCCCGCACAAAGGAAAGTACACAGCACGCCCACTCCTCTGGGAGGCGGCGTCGGCATCTGGCTGGGAGTCGTTGTTCCCATCGCTGTCGCGCAATTGACTGTGCTGGTGATTCTGAAAACAGGCATTTCTACCAGCTGGATTCCCCAGGAACTGGTCCCGCATTTAGAAGGGGTCCTCTATCGCTCCGGACAATTATGGACTGTACTCGGGGGAGGAACCGTCCTGGCGGTGATGGGACTGTTAGATGATAAACATAATATTTCCTGGAAACCGCGTCTGGCAATTCAAATTCTGGTCGCAGTGGGACTGGTTATGGCAGGCGTGCGGGGAACGCTCTTTATCCAGCAGCCCTGGATCGGCATTGTATTGACCATGGCCTGGATAATCGTACTGGTCAATTCGTTGAACTTTCTGGACAACATGGACGGTCTGACTTCCGGCATCGGATTGATCGCGGCAGTTTTGTTCGCATTGATCATGTTACGATTCACGGGTGAACCACGGTGGCTCGTCGCAGGTGTGTTACTGGTGCTCGCCGGTTCGATTGCCGGTTTTTTGTGTCACAACTGGCCTCCGGCTAAAATATTCATGGGAGATTCCGGTAGCTACTTTATCGGTTTGATCCTGTCGACGATGACCATTCTGGGAACCTTTTACCCTGGAGATGCCCCCACGGGAGAATCGGTTGCCAGTCGCCACGTCATTCTGGCTCCGCTTTGTATTCTGGCTATCCCCCTGTATGATTTCTGCACGGTTATGATCATTCGCCTGAAAGAGGGACGCAGTCCTTTTCATGCAGACAAAAGCCATTTTTCACATCGGCTGGTCGAACTGGGACTGAGTAAACGGAATACGGTACTGACGATTCATCTGGCAACCTTGACGACCGGTGTAGGAGGGCTGATCTTATATGAAGTCTCTACCTGGAATGCCGCTCTGCTCGTCATACTGATGATTTTGTGTGTCTTATGCATCGTGACCATCCTGGAGAACGTAGGTCGGAAAAATCGGAATGAGTAAACGCCGAAAACAGAACCGGTCACAGACAACTCCTTCTCAACCCACGCCCCCTGCGCCCTCATTCCAGCGACTTCCCTGGCTGCTCGACGGAATCCAACTGTTTCTGATTGGCACGCTGATCACAGCCCGCTATTTGCTTCCCGCCGAATCAGCGCCGCAGGGAGAGACCCTGCCCATCACATTGGGGTGGTTCCTCGTAGCAATTCTATTTTGCGGCACACTGCTTTCAGACCGGACTCGCCGCTTCCGAATTGATCGATACGACCTGGGCGTCTGGCTGCTGGTTTCAGGACAAGTTATCTCAACATTGGTCATGATCTATACCGCAGAAGGTCAACAACGAGCCGCCTTGAATATGATGTGGGAATGGGTGGGCTTAGGACTGACCTTTTCGATCACACGTCGATTGATCGCAACAACACCGCTTCGCGCCACATTATTACACGGGTTCTTGACGACGCTGGTGCTGCTCTCAATCTACGGAATCTGGCAGCATCATTGGATGTACGATCAACTGGCACAAGAATACCTGTCTGTGCGTCAGCAATACGATGCGGCTGCCTCTCCTGCAGAACGTGCCCGGTTCCAGCAGCAACTTTTAGCCATGGGGGCTCCCACTGATTCACTTTCAGGCAGTGGGCAGCAATTGTTTGAACAACGCCTGCTCAACAGTTCGGAACCCCTGGGAATGTTTGCGCTGGCGAATACTTTTGCGGGCCTGCTGGCGGTTGGCTTCCTGATTGCGTTTGCACAAACCATTCATATTTTGTTTTCTAAAACCGCAAACGCGGCTTCGAAATCGGATCGCTTCAAATCCTGGATTCTGATGCTGCCTACACTTCTGATCGGCTATTGCCTGGTCCTTACCAAGAGTCGTACTGCCTGGGTTGGCGTCATGGGAGGTCTGGTTTGTTTCATACTCTTAAAGCTGATTCAAAAACGTCAAGGCACAAATGAACAACGAGCGATCTGGAAGAAACAGGCCTTCAAATGGGGCATCTCAGGTGCAATTGTTGTTGTCGGATTTTTCCTGCTGGCAACATTCAGTGGCGGCTTTGACCGGGCCGTTTTGACCGAAGCTCCCAAATCACTCCAGTATCGTCTGGAATACTGGACGGGCACTTGGGATGTGATTCAAGAGAACCCCTTATGGGGCACAGGACCGGGAAACTTCCGCAATCATTATCTCAAACACAAATTGCCCGGCTCCAGCGAGGAAATTTCTGATCCTCATAACATGTTTCTGGATGTCTGGGCCAATGCAGGCCTCATTGCGTTCGCAGGACTGCTGGTGATTCTCTCTCTGGCAAGCTATCACTGGTTAATCAGACCACTGCCGGACTCTGAAAAACCCCAACTCAAAAACATCGATTCCGGACAACAAATCTCTCAGGACCAGATCCTGTTATTACTCGGTTTTGTGCTCTCGTTTCCTCTGCTGTGGGGGGAGCAACTCTTCCTGCAATCCATTGATGAAGTTCGTCTCTGGCTTTTCTTTTTGGGCTGGCTGGTGATTCATTTCGTCCTGAATGTCGGCTGGAATGCCTTGAATGAAACAAATCAGCACAACTCAGCAACATCTTTCGTCCCCCTGGCACTGGCCTCTGCTTTTGTCGCGCTGTGCATTCATCTGCTGGGGGCCGGCGGAATTGCCATGCCAGCGATTACCCAGACCTGGCTCCTGCTTTTGGCGCTCGCATTCCCGGTAACATCACCATCACCAGATATCGAGGAAACGAAAGCAGAAGAAAGTCCGTCCACCTCAGCACGGCCCCTGAAACCTATACATTTGAAAACCACAGGATTGATTTTCTGCATCCTGTTAACGGTTTTCTTTGCCAAGTCAGCATTTGCGCCAACAATCGAACGAAAAAGTCTCGTAAGGGAAGGAGAGCAGGTGCTTTTGCGCGGACAATCCGCTCGAATGGCGCAGCGGTATTTCAATCAGGCCGGCCAGGCAGACCCTCTTTCTCCTACTCCCTGGCAGGCATTGGCTGAGTTGGAGTTTCGTCAATCAGCAAAGCACCGGGATGCGTTTGAACAAGGAGTGAAACTCAAGCAGGCAGCCATTCAACGAGATCCTGTGAACCCGCTCAACTATTTTCAACTGGGACAACGCTTCTATCAGCAGTATCAAACATCACAGAAACAGGAGGATTTGGACGGCGCGATCGAAAACCTGAAGCAAGCTGTCAGCGGATACCCCAACAATGCCCGCTATCGGGCCGCGTTCGCAGAAGCTCTGTTTGCCGCCAGACAACTCCCCCAAAGCCGGGAACAGGCACAGCGGGCGTTTGAGTTGGATGAAGCCAATCGCCGCGCCCAGCATGTCGACAAATATTTGAAAGAAAAGACATTAAACCGAATGAAAGAAATAATTAACGTAACACAAACGAATCAGAATTGAACTCAGGCGCCCTGCCCCTCATAATACAGGCAGGTACAATATCGTCGTACCTCAACTTATTATTTTGTATCTCATATATAACGACTTCTTTGCTGGTGGAATTATGAACCTTCGTACTGTTTTCACAACAATGGTTGTTCTCATCGTCGCACTTGTTGGTACTGTCTGGCTCGGACGGGGGAATGGTGATCTTGAATCGCCGCAACCGGCGAGACCTGTAGCATCCCCCGATGACGACCGCCCCAAGATTGCTGAAAAAGGCCCGTACCCCAAAGCAGTCGTCGATGAGTCACTCTATAACTTTGGTGAGATGGCGGTGGGACAATCATTGTCGCACAAGTTTATCTTAAAAAATGAGGGGGAAGTTCCACTCGAAGTCAAAAAAGGAAACACCACCTGTAAATGTACGCTCAGCGAAATGAAGGACAATTCCGTCGCCCCGGGGAAATCCATTGAGATCGAACTGACGTGGACCCCTAAAAGTGCACAGGAGCATTTCGGGCAAACGGCCACCATTTTCACAAACGATCCTAAGAATCAGGAACTCAAACTTCAGATCGAAGGCACCGCCAATACTCTGATTACGTTTAGCGGAGGGATGATGGGGACAGCAAGCTGGTCCCTTCCCACCATGTCGAGTGATAAACCGGTTTCGTACCAGGGATCAATGCACACCAAGTACCTGGATGAATTCAAGATCACAGCAATCGAATCCGACCGTTCCGGGCTGAAGGCTTCCTTCAAACCACTCACCCCGGAAGAACTCAAAGAAGCGGATGCCAAGTCAGGCTATTCGATCGAGGTCACCGCCGACCCCACCAAGTTCCCCCTGGGAGGATTCAGTGAACATTTGACAGTTAAGACAGACATCCCCAATGACTTGTCCGCAGAAGCACACGATCATCCTGAAGGGCACGACCACAAGCACGAGCATCCGGCCGAAAATCGAACATTCGTGATTCAGGTTTCAGGAAATCATACAGGCCCCATTCGAATTGTTCCGACATTTGGTGTGCATTGGAACCCGCAATCCATGGTCTTGAACCTGGGAGAGTTTTCTGCCCAAAAAGGAAAAGAGGTTGTTCTCTCCATGTTTGTGGAAGGAACTGAACAACCTCTGGAAATTGTCGATCAGGAAATCTCACCTGATTTTCTGAAATTTGAGCTCAAAAAAGATGACAGCTTTCAATCGAAAACGAAACAGCGCTATGTTTTGAAATTTGCTGTTCCACCTGGACCGCCAGTCTCCTTTGGGCGTACCAATCTGGCGAAAGTCAAACTGCAAACAAACCACCCCAATGCCAAAGAAATTGAGTTCCGGGTTCAGTTCATTTCACTCAAACCCTGAATTCAGGCTCGAATCTGTTCTCAAACTCATAGCTCCGTCTTGTTTTTATCTATTTTCTCTTTCACTTTGTCCGGGCCACTGTCAGATCCACTTTGACGCAACACCATGTGATGAGCTAAGATAAACAGCGAGGAATCTCCTACCCTGTTTATGTTCCTCATTCATTTCCATGGAAGGCCGCATTGAATGTTATCGAAACAAATCTCACTCCAATATTGCCTGCTTTCTCTGCTCTGCCTGCTTCTGCAGGCTGGTTGTGAAAGCAACACATCTCAGTCAACGACAACAACTTCCGATTCAGCCGTTTCTGAAAATCAATCGCAACAACAGAGTCCGGAACGTTCTCCTTCTGCCGAACAAGATTCGGATTCCACATCGGAAACTCCCGATGTTACCAAAATGAAAAAAACCGCTCCGGAAAAAAACAAAGCGACAGTAACGACGAAAATAACGGCGGTTTCTCAAAGCACACCTAAGCCATTATTTAAGGATTGGCCTGCGCCTGAACTGGCGATTGTTTTAACGGGTGAACGGCACGGATATCTGGAACCCTGCGGGTGTACTCAAAATCAGACCGGCGGCGTTTCGCTACTGGCCAATCTCTTCAAACAGATCGAAGACCGCAAGTGGCCTGTCACCGCTTTTGATCTGGGAGGTCTCGTTAAACGCAATCGGCGACAGAGCCAGATCAAATATGAAACCATTCTCGCTTCAATGAAAGATATGAAATACGCCGGGGTCGGACTGGGACCGGAAGAACTTCGCTTTGGCGCCGATATTTTCCTGCAACTGCATAATCCCCAGCCCAATTCCCCCAACACGACACCCACATTTTTGGCAGCAAATATTCTGATTCTGGACACACCCGATCTGGGCAAAAGCCATTTCAAAATCATCGATGTCGGTGGCGTCACAATGGCGGTTACTTCGATCATCGGTAAAAGCCACATGGAAAAAGTCCCCGATATCACCTGGCAGGAACCCGCCAAAGTCCTGCCTGACGTGATCAAAAAAATGGAAGCAGCCAAACCGGATCTGATGATTCTGCTCTCCCAGTCCGAAAAAGAGGAGTCGAAGGCACTGGCAGAGAAGTTCCCCGTCTTTGACATTCTGCTAACAGCAGGTGGTGTAGAAGACCCGATTGGCGAACCAAAATTCATCGGCAAAACTATGATGGTCGATGTCGGCCACAAGGGAAAAAACGCTGGAGTCGTCGGCTATTATCCAAAACAGGCGTCCCAAGACGATCCTTCAAAACGGTTTCGATTTACGGTAATCGAGCTCGATAAACAACGTTTCAAAGACACCCCCCGCATGGCCGAACACATGCAGTTCTATCAGGATCGCCTGAAACAGGAAGATCTGGCAGCGAAAGAACTTCCCATCGACCACCCCCGCGGCGCCACATTCGTCGGAGCCGAAACGTGCGGCGAGTGTCATACCAAAGCCTATGAAAAATGGCTCACCACCGCGCACGCCCATGCCTATGAAAGCCTGATTAACGGGCGCAAGGATCAGATTGAACGAGGTGAGAAAATTATTTCCCGCATCTATGATCCTGAATGTCTCTCCTGCCATGTGACCGGTTGGCATCCTCAAGAAGTGATTCGTTACAAAAGTGGTTTTGTGAATAAACAGGAATCGCCACACCTGTTAGGTCAGCAGTGTGAAAACTGTCACGGCCCGGGAAGCGGTCACATCGAACTGGTTGAGATGGACAAACTCGAAGAAGCCAAAAAAGTGATGCGAGTCACGCTTGCCGAAGCCAAAAAGAGTACCTGCTACCAGTGTCATGATCTCGACAACAGTCCCAAGTTTGAATTCGACTCCTACTGGGAAAAAATCAAACACCCCTGGCGTGACTAAACCCCCTTGTTCTATTTATCTGAACGTCCCCCATCATAGAGACTCCCAATGCTGGAAGTGGAACAAAAGTTTTTACTCGCTGATAAAACGGCTTTGCTGGATCAACTGGCACAACTCGGCGCGACACAGGAAACGGACCAGGAACAGGAAGACCTTTACTTCACGCACCCCGTACGAAATTTTGCTGAAACGGACGAAGCCTTTCGCATCCGCCGCATCGGCTCTGAGAATCGGGTCACCTATAAAGGTCCCAAGCGGAACACGGTCAGCAAAATACGCAAAGAAATCGAGCTGGCATTTGAATCCGGCCAGTCTGCCTTCGAACAACTGACTGAAATGCTGGAGCTACTGGGATTTCATCCTTTGAGAAGTGTCCGCAAACGGCGGACTCCCTTTACCTGTCAGCATCAGCAGCGCGCCTTTGAAATCACCATCGATGAAGTCGAAGGACTGGGCCTGTTTGCAGAAATAGAGCTCCTGGCAGAAGAGTCGGAACTCCAGGAAGCAGATAATGCCATCATTGAACTGGCTGCTTATCTGGGAATGACTCATCCCATCCGCACGTCGTATCTGGGCATGCTGATTGAAAAAGAAACCCAGTCCGGCTCTGACTGAGCTTATTGTGAATTTTCAAAGCTTTCCCTCCATTTATTCCTTTTCAGACTGGGGAAATTCTGAAATAATTGCCGACAGATAAAAATGTCTCATGTTTTCTATTGTGGCAGAAGAAAAACTAACTAGTATATATTAGTTCACAATAGATACTTCTTTTAGAATCCATGGGTCGAGACGGCGTTCAATAATAGCGTCCCCGCAATTCTCGATAAATTAGGCACTTGCTTCGCCTGACGAACTCGAACTCATTTGCGGGGCAAATGCCATATTATTGAAGGAAGACCTCAATGGCTGCAAAAGCACGATCAAAACGAGCTGCAACTCCCCCTCCCACTAAGAATAACGGCTCTGGTGACTCCGAAGGAATGCTCACCAACGCTCTGGGACAAATTGAGCAGGCGTTCGGCAAAGGCGCTATCATGAAACTGACGGGCGATAACGCCCAGGCCGTTCCCTCGATTGCCAGCGGCGCGCTCTCACTCGACCTGGCACTGGGCGGCAAAGGCTTTCCCCGCGGTCGTATCATTGAGCTGTACGGCCCTGAATCGAGTGGGAAAACCACGCTCGCATTACATGTGATTGCCAATGCCCAAAAAGAAGGGGGCATCGCCGCCTTTATCGATGCCGAGCATGCACTGGATCCCGTCTGGGCCAAGAAACTCGGCGTTAACATTTCGGAACTTCTGGTCAGCCAACCCACCTATGGTGAAGAAGGACTGCAGATTGCCGAAATGCTGATCAAATCGAATTCCGTTGACGTCATTGTCGTGGACTCGGTTGCCGCTCTGGTTCCGAAAGCTGAACTGGATGGTGAGATCGGCGATACACACGTTGGTCTACAGGCGCGCATGATGAGTCAAGCCATGCGAAAGTTAACCGGCGCGATTTCCAAATCGAAAACGACTGTGATTTTCATCAATCAGATTCGTGAGAAAATTGGCGTCATGTTCGGCAGCCCCGAAACGACGCCCGGCGGTCGTGCCCTGAAGTTTTACAGCTCAGTTCGTGTCGATGTCCGCCGCATCGCGACTCTGAAAGACGGCGATACGGTTACCGGCATTCGTATGAAAGCCAAGATCGTCAAAAATAAGATCGCCCCTCCGTTCCGCATCGCCGAATTCGATATGCTCACGACGGGCGGAATTAACTTTGAACTGGACCTGCTGGATCTTGCCGTCGAAAATAAAATTGTCAAAAAGGCCGGAAGCTGGTTCAGCTACGGAGAAACACGTCTCGGACAAGGTCGCGACCGTTCCAAGGTCGTGCTGGAAGAGAACCCTGATATCTGCCAGGAAATCAAACAGAAAGTTCTGGAAGCAAAAGGGCTTGTTCCCTCTTCCCAGCCGGAAGCGGTCGAAGCCTGATTTCGTTAACGTCCAGTAAACGCAACTCATTCATCAGTAGACGCATAAACGACCTTGATGCCAGAAGTGGTATTCAAGGTCGTTTTGCATTGGGTTATACCCAAAAACAGAGTAAAATCAGAAATCAGCAACGTCGGGCTGACTTGAAACAAGTTCACCTGTATCGCAGATACATTTCCCTTTGATTCAATCCAGGTCAATGCATGTTCAATGCTCAACCATTACAATTTGCTCGCAGTCATGTCGTGCCATTCATCGCATTCCTGATCGGGCTGTATATACTGCTCTCTTTCCAAACCCAGCTACTCTATGCGCAACAACCGGATGCCCGGGCCATAGCCTTTGCCGTTCAACAGCAACTGGTACGAGCTATTGAAAAATCGGAGCAGTCGGTCGTCGCCATTTCAAAAATCAAAACGAAACGCCAACAGATTCAATCGCGGATTCCCGCCCCCTTCGGTCTGGATCCGAATCAGGGATTAAATTTATCGCAAGATCCGAAAAACCTGAATTTTATCCCCAATGAATTTGGAGCAGGAATTCTCATTCCAGACCCGACAAAACAGAATCGGGTATTGATACTGACAAACTACCATCTCACAGAGGGCGGACCGGTTGCAGGGCAGAAAGCCATTTCGGAAAATCGAATTTATGTGCACGCCGCCAACCGACAGGGATTTTATGCAGAACTGATCGCCGCGGATCCGCGCAGTGATCTGGCTGTCCTCACACCAGCTAAAGGACTTTCCAGTAATAGCCCTCGCTCTCTCAATCCCATCAAATACGGAAGCACCGAAGCAATTCGCAAAGGCCAGTTTGTGATTGCCTTGGGAAATCCCTATGCCATCGCCCGTGATGGCTCACCCAGTGCAAGTTGGGGAATCGTCAGCAATTTTCATCGTTACCCGGTGCCGGTCTTCAAAAATTTTTTAAATCAGGAACTGGATAAAGAAGAAACGCTGCACCACTTTGGAACATTATTACAGGTCGACACACACCTCGACCTCGGTACCAGTGGCGGTGCCTTACTGGACCTTGATGGAAATCTAATCGGCGTAACCACCTCTCTCGCCGCATTAGAGGGTTATGAAAAGTCGACGGGCTATGCCATTCCGATTGACAAAGCAACCCTGCGGATTATCAACCGACTTGCCGCGGGCATGGAAGCCGAATACGGTTTTTTAGGTATCTATCCCCGGACCATTGAACAAAATCAGGCAAGGCATCTCTTCGCACGGAATTCCGTGCTGCAAGAGCCCTATTATGTGAAAGCCGAAAGCGTCAAACAGTACTCCCCTGCCCAAATCGCCGGCATGCTGCCAGGCGACCTGATTCTCTCGATCGACGGACAAAAACTGACCCGTGATTTCGACTTGATGCGGGAAGTAGGCAAGGCAGGCGCGGGAAAGGAAGTAAAGCTCCAAATCTTGAGAGGAAAAAAACCGCATGAGTTGACTCTGACAGTGAAACTAGGAAAATGGCCAGTGGCGGATGATGAGGGAATTGTTCAAACTCAGTTTCAGCACCCTCTCTGGCGCGGACTTAGAGTTGATTATCCTACGGCGCGCAAGAAATTTACCTTCAGTCCGTTCAGTTACCCACCTGCGGTCGTCGTGACGCATGTCGCTCCGGAAAGCCCTGCACAACAGGCTGGCCTCAAAGAGGGAAACTTTATCAGCCATATTAATAACCAGATGGTCAGGATGCCGGAATCGTTTTACCGGGAAATACAAAAGGTAAACGATTCACCAGTAACATTACAACTTTTGGATGGCCGAAAGGTGATCCTTTCTCCCCAAGAAGCAATCAAAAAACAATGAAAACAGACGAACTTCGCGAGAGTTATCTTTCCTTCTTTGAAGAAAAAGGTTGTGTCAGAAGACCATCCGATGTCCTGGTTCCACGCGATGACCCCAGCGTGTTATTTACCCCCGCCGGGATGAACCAGTTTAAAGATCAGTTCCTGGGTGTGGGCAAACTCGAATTCACGCGCGCCACAACGTGCCAGATGTGTCTCCGTACGGGTGATATTCAGAATGTCGGCGTCACCGCCTATCATCACACGTTTTTTGAAATGCTGGGTAACTTCTCGTTCGGAGATTATTTCAAACGCGAAGCCATTCACTGGGCCTGGGAATATCTGACCGATAAAAAATGGCTGGGTCTCGATCCAAGCCTGCTGTCGGTCACCGTCTACAAAGAAGATGACGAAGCCTACAATATCTGGCACGACGAAATCAAGCTCCCCGCCAATCGCATCAGCCGTGAAAATGAACACGAAAACTTCTGGCCCGCCGGCGCACCTTCGTTAGGCCCGGATGGCGTCTGTGGCCCGTGTAGTGAAATTTTCTATCACCCCAATGGCGGCAAGGACAACGTCGAAATCTGGAACCTGGTCTTCACGCAATTCAACCGCGTGGGAGATCCACCCGATAACCTGAAGCCACTCCCAAAACAAAACATTGATACCGGCATGGGGCTCGAACGAACCGCATCGGTTCTGCAGGGAGTCCCCAGTAACTTTGAAATCGATACGCTCAAACAACTCTGCCTGGCAGCTGCTGATACCGTCGGCACGTCCTACAAGTTTGAAGCCCCCGAAGGACGCCCCATTCGTCGTATCTCTGACCATGTCCGCGCCATTACTTTCAGTATCCATGAAGGGGTCAATCCCGGCAGTCTCAAAGAAAGCTATGTCGTACGTCAATTACTCAGACGCGCGCTTCTCGAAGGTTATCTGCTTGGTAAAAATGAACCCTTCCTGTATCAGCTGGTACCTGCGGTCGTTGAAATTATGAAAACGCCCTACCCGGACATCGTCAAAACAGTTAAAAATGTTCAGAACACAATCAAAGACGAAGAAGAACAGTTTCTGGACGTCATTGAAAAAGGACTCACCCGTTTCGCTGGGTTCCTGAAGAAAGCAGAACAGGAAGGCAAGTCCGAAATTTCGGGCGAAGACGCTTTCGATCTACACCAGACAGACGGATTTTTGATTGAACTGACTGAAGCCCTGGCTGCCAAAAATAATATTGCCGTGAATCGCAATGAATTCAATACCCTGATGGATCGACATCAGAAAGATAGCGGCAGAAACGCCTTTGCAAACTCGGTGATGTCAGAAGGTCCGCTCACAGCACTGCATAAAACAACCAGCGATACCATCTTCAAAGGTTACGAAACCACAGAAGCCGAAGGAAAAGTCGTTGGAATTATCGCAGAAGACCGTCTGGTCGAGTCCGTCGTGGAAAAAGGGCACGCCCACCCCGTTGCTATCGTCCTTGACGAAACCCCCTTCTATGCAGAAGCCGGCGGTCAGGTAGGCGATACTGGTTTCATGGAAGCAGACGGAGTCAAATTTGAAGTTATCAACACCCAGAAAAATGGGGGATTGACTCTGCATCTGGGCCACCTGTTAGAAGGCCAGCTCAATCTGGGACAAACTCTCAAAGCAACGGTAGTTGAAACACGGCGCGCCGGCATCCAGCGTGCTCACTCGGCAACCCACCTGCTGCATCATGCACTGCGAACGGTGCTGGGAGAAAACGCCATGCAACGGGGCTCCAAAGTAGAAGAAGACACACTTCGCTTTGACTTCTCCCATAGCAAAGCACTCACTCCCAAAGAACTCAGCCAGATTGAAGACATCATCAATCAGCGTATTTCCGAAGGCGCTACTGTCAGTACCGAACTGATGAAACTGCAGAAAGCCCGTGATCTTGGTGCAATGGCATTGTTCGGTGAAAAATATCCCGATAATGTGCGTGTAGTTCAAATGGGAGATTTCAGTATTGAATTGTGCGGGGGAACCCACCTCTCCAACACCGGACAGGTCGGACTCTGCAAAATCGTGAATGAAGAACCCGTCGCCAAAGGGGTACGCCGGATCCACGCATTAACCGGCTCCAAAGCCCTGGAGAAAACCAGAAACACGGAGAAACTGGTTCAGGAAATTGCCGCACAACTTAAAGTGCCCCGGCCCGATGAACTGCCTCAGCGAATCGCGCAGCTTCAGGATGAATTACGGGACACCAAAAAACAACTCTTGAAGTATTCCAGCAAGTCACTGTCGGGCACCGCAGAGGAGCTGCTGGAACGCGCACCCACAGTCAACGATGTCAAAATCGTCTCTTACCATGCACAGGACGCTTCCCGCGATCAACTGCGAGAACTGGCAGACCTTCTGCGTAAAAAAGGCAAGCAGGTCGCTCTCATCCTGGGTACGGTGATTGACGGCAAAGTCGCCCTGATGGCAGCCGTCAACAAGGACCTGGTCAAACAGGGCCTCAAAGCCGGCGATTGCGTCAAAGCCGCCGCCAAAGTGGTCGGCGGCGGAGGTGGTGGGCGCCCTGACATGGCAGAAGCCGGCGGTAAAGATCCTGACAAACTGGACGATGCACTGACAACCGGCGCAGACTACTACCGCGGTCAACTCGAAGCGTAAACTTTGATGATCGGCTAAATCAGATTCCGACGGTTGAGTTCGGCAACGACGTGTTGCACAATTTGTGACACGTCATTGCTGCCCAGCTCTTCCGTGATTCCGGTAGCACAGCCGCCGATCGGCTCATTCGTAAAGCCGTGTTGGGACAACATGCACTGCAGCGTTCGACTTAATGTGGAAATATCTGTCTGTTGCTCTGAGGTAATCGGTTGTCGCCCCTGCCCCATTTGAAAACCACGCAGTTCAACAGCAGCCCGGAATCCTTCCGGAAACTCGGCTGAGTAAATCATCGTGTCAAACAGAGTCAACAAGTCATATTGCACTCGGCGGGCTTCATCCAGTTGAGCCGACATCGTCAAATCGTAGAGCTTCCGCGTCAGTTCAGGAACCACTCCCGAACTGGCATTCGTTCCCCCATCAGCCCCGCTCAACAGCAGCGGCATCAAAGCGGCATCCCAACCGGTCAGAAATGAAAAATCAGGACGGTTCGGACGCACGGCTTGAATCATACGAATCATATTCGGGATATCTCCCGATGAATCTTTGATCGCCACGATCTTTTCGCATTCTTCGGAAAGGCGCTGAATTGTAGGTACATCGATCGGGCTGGCAAACATCGGAATGTTATACAGGGTCACATCGATCGGAGTATTATCGCCAATTTCCTTAAAATAGGCATAAACCGAAGCGGGGCTCAGCTTGTAATAAAAGGGAGCCACAATCGCCACGGCCCGAATGCCCAGGCCATGATAGTACTCGCACGCTTTAATGGTTTCGCGAACGTTGGCTTCCGCCGCTCCCGCTAAAATCGGCACACGCCCCTTGGTCTGATCAGCAATGATCGCCACAATCCGACGCCGTTCCTCGGGAGTAAAACGGGTAAATTCGCCGGTAGAACCGTTGGGATAAAGCCCGTGAACCCCTTTTTCAATGAGCCAATCGATGTAGCGTCGTAATTCCGGCTCGTTAATTTCGCCTTTGGAATCGTAGGGAACCAGATTCGGGGTAAAAATTCCACTGAGTTTTTGCTGGGGCTGCATTCTGGGGGACACCTATACATTAAAACAAACAAGTTGCCAGTTTACGGAGTATAGGGAAATTATAGCATACAAATCCGTGATACAACACAGTTTCAAGCCTCTTCTACCGGCTCTTCTGCAGACTCTTTCTGATCTTCGGATGCTGGATCAACTTTATCGGTTATATCTTTTTCCTCACTCTCCCCACCATTAGAACGATTATATTCCTCAGCAGTCACCCCGGCCTCCAGAATCGCTTCCGCTTCCGCTTCCGCCGAACGCCCATAAAACTGCAGGATCAGAAACAAGACAATCAAACCGACCGGCAAAAGAATATACGGTTGAATGCCGAAACCGACCGGAATATACCCGAACACAACAGAAACGACGGCAACAGTCATTGCATACGGCATTTGTGTGAGAACGTGATCCAGGTGATCCGACCCGGACGCTGCCGATGAAAGCACCGTCGTATCGGAGATGGGCGAACAATGATCCCCAAAAATAGCTCCCGCCAGAACGCCGCCAATGGTCCCCAACATCAGATGATGATTGGGCTCAGCTTCGTTCAATGGGACCAGCAAGCTATAGGTGACGGAAATTGATAAAGGCATTATAAGCCCCATCGTAGACCAGGAACTCCCTGTGGCAAAACTCACGGCTGCCGCCAGCAGAAAAGTAATCGTCGGCATCCAGTTCGGAGAGAGATGCCCCGAGAGCATTTCAACAAGAACCCCTGCCGTATTCAGATGGTCCTCATCACAAACCGTGGCCACCGACCAGGCCAAAACCAGAATCAGAATTGCCAGAAACATACTTTTGGCACCGACTGACCAGGCTTCGACACATTCATTCAGTGAAAGCGACTTGGAAAAGCTACAACTGGCAACAGCAGCAATCGAAGCCAGAAAAGAAGAAATCAGTAAGACCCGATTGGGTGAGGCATGCTCTAAAATCGTCCGTAAATTCTTCTCCAGTAACAATTCGCCTTGATGCAAACGCTCCAGGTTCAGACGCTCGATTTCAATCGTCCCCGTCCACCACAGACCGATCATTGCCAGCCCCAGCAACACAGATAACGGAATCAACGCATTCCGCAATAACTGGCGGTGAGCCAGCTCTCCTTTTTCTGCACTCGATTCGGCTTCGACAATATTGAAACGCCCGGGCCGCATGACCTGATTAAAGGCAATCGTACGCACTTCGGCCTTCAACATCGGACCAAAATCGTGTCCCAGATAGGCAACCAGCCAGACGAACGCCAGTAATTGCAGCGGATAAAAACGGTAAGGCAGACTATATAAAAACGTGGTGTAGTAATCTTCTGCCATCCCCAGGCTGGCATAGGAGTCGGCAATGTAACCGATTTCCACTCCCACCCAGGTCGAAATAATCGCAATCCCCGAAACGGGAGCGGCGGTCGAGTCAACCAGGAATGCAAGCTTCTCGCGGGAGACTTTCATACGATCTGTTAAAGGCCGCATCGAACTGCCGACCAGCAACGAATTCGCATAATCATCAAAAAAGACAACCAGTCCCAGGAACCAGGTCATGAGCTGACTGTGCTCGCGTTTTGTCGCATACTGCGAAAGCCGGTTCACTAATGCTGCCGTTCCCCCACCGACGGACATCACACCAACCATCGCACCGAGGAACATCGTAAACAATATGATCATCATATGAGAATTGTCGGTACTCCCCGGCTCGACAATTTCATGAATGACAAACGTATCCAGGGTATGCACAAAGCCCAGAAACAGATTCCCGTGGGCTAAAATTACAGCCCCACACCAGATACTGACCAACAGTGCCAATATGATATTTCGAAACCAGACCGCCAGAACAACAGCCACAATCGGAGGCAGCAAACTTAACCAGCGAGAAATCCGATAGACTTCCAGCGCCCCCGCCCCACGAATATCCGGATCCACGACGATCGTATCGGAAGTCACAAAGACTTTTTGATTCTTGGCCAAGTCTGTCTTTAGCTCCAGAATGCCGTCTTTGAATGGTGGCAAAGCGGTATCAACTTCATCAATCCACAAATCGATACCAATGATCTGTTGAGGATGACCGGAAAACGTCGTATCCAGTGAGCCATTGACATTGAGTGCACGGATCGTAACTTTGCTGACAGGGACCCCGACCACAACCACATCGGGTGCTTCGATCGCATATCTTGCCGGCTCTTTTTTAAGAGGCACATCCGAAATTTTCTCGGCCTGCCCTAAAAAGCTGGTCAGAATTATCAGAAAGGAATGAATCGCCGCCATCGTCCCTCAGGCTGCTTGATCGATAAAATATAGGGGCAAAGCAAATTCTGTTCGCGAAAAATCAACTTGCCAGACGTCCTGCTGGGTATATTGAAACCGATCCCCGACTGATCCGCAAGCGATGATTTTCAAAAAGTCACTTGTTTTTACTCTCTGCAGGATTTTCCGCAGGCCAGATCAGATGAAATGTCACGCCACGATCAGGATTAGTTTCCGCTTCAATCGATCCTCCGTGAAGCGACACAATCCGCCAGCACTTTGACAACCCAAACCCTAAGCCCCGCCCCGCTTGTCTCGCAGAAAAGAAGGGGTCAAATAAATGCTCCCGTTCCTGGTCTGTTAAACCTGGACCATCATCAGTCACACGTAAATGCAGGCTTTGACTCGCACCGGTCGTCAACTCTTCTGAAATAATCCGAACCTGACCGCCGGACTCCAGCACATTCAGGCTATTCAACAGTAGATTACTCAACACAACTTTCCACTGCACTTCATCGGCCCAGATCGAATGTGATTCGGGAATCTCAACTGTGATCTGAATTCCGGACTGGGAAATCGTTTCGTTCAGACTGATCAGAACTTCTTGTGCTGTTTTCTGTAGATTGAGCAAACTCGGGTTCGGAACAGGTGGTCTGCCAAACAGCATCGCATCCCCAATCATATCGCGCACGCGATAAGCCTGGCCGCCGATTGTTGACAGAGACTGCCTGCGTTCCGGATCTGTCTCATCCTTTAACAACATCTGCACGCGCCCCACAATCGTCGCTACGGGATTATTGATTTCATGCCCGGCACCGGCTGCGAATTCTGCCATCGCTTCCAGTTTATCAATACTGGGTATCACACGATGTTCTGCGGGCGGCTTCTTTTCCCCTTCTGAATCGGGAGTGCCCTTCGCATCAGTATCCGACAACAAAGCTGGTTTCTGTTCCAGCACTTGAGCCAGCAGACGCTGACTCAACTCTACCAGCTGTGTCATGAGAGGCTGTTTTTCCGCGAGTTGTAACGAAGAAAACAGGCACACACCCGCGACGTCAGCTTGATCAGAGGGAATCGCATAATATTCGAATGGTACGGGGGAAATCAGCGTAAACGATCTCCCCTGCGCAAAGATATCAACAGCCTGCGCACGCTCCGAACCAGAGTGCGCCGGTTGAATCGAATCCAGAATGAAATATTCCGTATTATTCTGCGAAGCCCGATGGATGCTGCCCGTCAATTGATGTGACCGGCGATGCAAGACGGCAATATAGGCCGCATCTGCGCCTGTTGCTTCACACCAGACTGTGGACAGAGCGTTGAGAATTGATTCCAGTGAGCGCGCAGGAATCAATGCAAACAGACGTCTATAATACGCGTCCGGCAAATCCAAGCTGAGGGCACCGGTTTCGCTCGACATCTGATACTCCCTGAAACAGCATCCACGACGACCGGAAAAAAATCCGACCGTCATGAAACTGATGACTGTTCATTTTGGAATCAACCAGTAGCGTGAACGGATTCCAAATTCAGAAGCGTACAGACCCGATCTGCCAGTTGCTCGACTTCAAACGGTTTCTGCATGAAGTCATTTGCACCAGCGGCTTTTAAATCGTCAATCTTGTCTGCTTCAACCATACCACTGATGCAAATAATTTTTACATCATCCATGGAAGAATCGCTGCGGACTCGTTGACAGACTTCTTTTCCGTTGATGTCAGGTAGCATCACATCCAGAATAATAATATCAGGGTGATACTCTTTGACCATCATCCCGGCATCAAAACCGTTGTTAGCAACGCGGATTTCAAATCGAGAATCTGCATCCAGGACATCGCGGATCAATTCTACAAGTTCTTCATCGTCGTCCACGATCAGAGCTTTGCGTTTTCCACTTTCCAGTGCATCAGTGGGAATCCCATTGTCTTTCATAAACTTGAATAAGACATCTCGAGGAATTCTACGAAAGCGAGAGCCGGGTACACGAAATCCCTTTAATTGGCCAGAATCAAAACAGCGAATAATCGTTTGTTGACTCACTTTGCAAATCTTTGCGGCTTCGCCTGTGGTAAAGACCGTTTTCATATTGCTCATCCATCCTTTGAAGACCCGCCCTAGTAAAGCGGGAAAGACCAAGCGCTGTAAGGCTATTACAACATGCAATAACCGAGCCCCTGCGCAGTGAAATCGATGACCCGTTCATCAAGTTCGCTGCATGAAACTGACATCTCCATAATCAGCCTCTTATCTATTTACCTGGAAACAAGTAAAGTGATAAAAAACCGCATCCTCCAAGGTGCAGTTCTGTGGCCCGTTTACTTGCCAAACGCTACTGATTTTCCAGACGTCACAAGTATCCCACATAGATACAAACGCCAAAACTTTCAATACCGCTTGACTTTACCAGTATTATCAATAACTCCGATTGTATCTATTCTGACGATATGGTCAACACGCATTCGCCACGTTGACCAAATTATTGAAACAAACATGTACGAATTATACACTTACAATCATCCAACCTTCACTGATTTCCACCTCAAACCACTGGTTTCAGCGACTCAGGAACAATCCGCGCAGGCGAAAACTACTTTTACCACAGCGAGTTAAGAAAAATGAGAGTGCCAGAAACGCAAGAATTACGTGGCTATTCGGCTGGCGCTGTTTAAATAAAGCACGAGCACCGTTAAATCAGCCGGGGTCAAACCGCTGATTCTACCCGCCTGACCGATATTCCGTGGCTTGACGCGACTCAGTTTTTCCTTGGCTTCATTGCGCAAGTTCGGTACCAGTTGATAATCGATATGGTCAGGTATGTGCAGTGTTTCCACATTTTTCTGCTTTTCGATCTCGGCTGTCTGGCGGCGGATATACCCCGCATACTGCACTTCAATCAGCGTTTGCTGGATTGCCCGATCCGAGAGGGAAAGCGCTTTCAAAGCAGGTGCGAATTCACAAATCTCGTTCCAACCAATATCCTGACGGCGGAGCCATTCTTCCAGTGAATTTCCCTGATAACGCGTACTGCGAATGAACTCAATGATCTGAGCAATTTCTGCCTCATACGCCTGATACTTCTGCCATCGCTCCTCTCCCACGGAACCGACGCGGCGACCGATGGGCGTCATTCGACGATCTGCATTATCCTGCCGAAGTAATAATCGAAATTCGGCCCGCGATGTAAACATGCGGTAAGGCTCATCCACGCCTTTGGTCACCAGATCATCAATCAGAACGCCCAGGTAGGCTTCATTACGATCCAGAACCAGATCTTCTTTACCGGCAATCTTCAAAGCAGCATTCAGCCCGGCCAACAGTCCCTGGCCGGCGGCTTCTTCGTAGCCTGTAGTCCCATTTAACTGGCCGGCAAAGTACAAGCCTTCGACAGTCTTGGTTTCTAACGTCGGCTTCAATTGAGTGGGGGTCGCAAAATCATATTCGACGGCATAGCCGTAGCGCATGATTTCCGTTTTCTCCAGTCCGCGAATGGAATGAATCATCTCATCCTGCACATCACGGGGCAGACTGGTGGAGATTCCATTGCAGTAATACTCGTTGGTATAACGGCCTTCCGGTTCCAGAAATATCTGATGCGAATTGCGTTCTGAGAAGCGAACGACTTTGTCTTCAATCGAAGGACAATACCGAGGGCCCGTCGAATTGATCTGGCCGGAATACATCGGTGCGCGGTGAAGATTTTCATTGATCAACCGGTGCACGTGCTCGTTGGTCTCTGTCAAAAAACAGGACATCTGCGGCTGATTGATCTTCTCTGTCATATAAGAAAAAGGCTGCGGATTTTCATCGCCGGGCTGTTCTTCCAGAACCGAAAAATCGATCGTGCGGCCGTTGAGCCGTGCCGGCGTTCCTGTCTTAAAACGCTGCAGTTCAAATCCCAGTTCGGCCAGGCTATCAGACAATGTTCCAGTGGTCCCTTCGCCGGCGCGTCCCCCTTTGGTCTTGGCCTCTCCCGTATGCATGATCGCCTGCAGAAAAGTGCCCGTGGTCAGGATGACTGCCTTCGCACGATAAAGAGCCTCGCCGTGAACCTGGACTCCGGTGATTCGTCCCTGTTCGACCATCAGGCTTTTTACAATCTCTTGCCTGAGTGCCAGATGGTCCTGCTGTTCTACTTTCCATTTCATGCTGAACTGATAGGCTTTTTTGTCGGCCTGCGCACGCGGACTGTGCATCGCCGGGCCTTTAGAAAGATTCAGCATCCGGAACTGAATCCCCGTCTCGTCGATCACGCGCCCCATCTCTCCGCCGAGCGCGTCAATTTCACGGACAATCTGCCCTTTCGCGACCCCGCCAATCGCAGGATTGCAACTCATCTGGCCGACGGTATCGCAGTTCATGGTCAACAGAGCCGTCTTCGCTCCCAGACGTGCAGACGCTAAAGCAGCTTCACAACCGGCGTGCCCGGCTCCAACGACAACAACATCATAATCATACGTAACGGACTGACTCATGGTTCTTCTTTTAATTCACTGTTGAGATCGTCGTGGCTTAGCCGAACAAAGTTCCCGACTCGGGAGGCGTTATTTTCAGATGTTCTAAAGCAGCCATCGTGACGATACGGCCTCGGGGAGAACGCTGAATAAAACCGGAGCGGAGCAAAAACGGCTCGACTTCGTCTTCCAGTGTATCCGCCGGAATATTTAAGCTGTGACCGAGTGCCTGAACTCCTGCAGGTCCTCCGGAAAAGGTCTTAATCAACGTCTCCAGATAACGCCTGTCTTGTCGCTCCAAACCGATCTGATCGATTTCCAGCATTTCAAAGGCGCGGGCAACGATGTCATTGGTAATATTACCATCTGCCTTACTGGTCGCATAGTCTCGAGCCCAGCGCAACAGATTATTCGCTTTCCGTGGAGTACCTCGACTGCGGCGGGCGATTTCGAAAGCAGCCTCATCGGTGATCTCCGTCCTCAGTTTTTTCGCGTTGCGGCGGACGATTTCGATCAGTTCTACATCTTCGTAAAAATCCAGATGTTCGCGGCGGACAAAACGATCGCGCAAGGGAGCGGTCAGCATCCCGCTCCGCGTGGTGGCGCCGATCACGGTGAATTTCTGAAGTTTCATATTCACCGTGCGTGCGTTCAGCCCTTCGCCCAGCGTGATATCGACCCGAAAGTCTTCCATCGCGGGATAGATAAATTCTTCCACCGTCGCCGGCATACGATGAATTTCGTCAATGAACAAAAACGAACCATGACTGGCATTCGTCAGGTAAGGCAGTAGATCCTTGGGCGCACTGAGTGAAGGTCCTGAAGTAATCTGTAATTCGGTTCCCAATTCGCGAGGCAAAACGGAGGCTAACGTCGTTTTTCCTAATCCTGGAGGCCCATCCAGCAGCAGGTGCCCCAAAGGTTCGTTCCGTTTGCGGGTGGCATCCAGAAAGACTTCCAGCCGTTCCACTACAGCACGTTGCCCGACGACTTCGCTGAGCCGCTGAGGTCTGAGCGCATCATCGTACTCCGCATCATCGGCCAGATAGCTGGAATCCCAGCCCTCTCCGCCACCGGAAAAATCATCTTCCGGTTCCTCATCGCCTCTTATGACAGGCTCACGAACCATGTTCACATCCACAATCTAAGTACTCTGCCCAGAGGCGCCACAGCCTCTGCCCAATGGCGGGTATCATAGCAAAAGAACTCCCCAGCCGTAAAACCCAGACAGGGGAGCTCTTAAGAATTGCAACGGTTTCAAAGAATGGTTGCGTTCACTGATTGGTCATCTCAGCGTAACTGACGGTCCCCACCAACATGAAAAAGGGAATCAGAAGGATGTAAATTGCTGCCATAAATCCCAAAACGAGCAACACTCCCAGAATAGCCATTTGCCCTGCCATCTGCTCCATGCCGATGGTAATAATCAAAATCAAGCCATACGGCACGAGAGTGAGTCCCACTAACGAAAGGTAAATCAGGAACAGGCTCATCAGATTGCCTTTAGTGATCTTTCTCGAATCCGTAAAGGCATCGATGCCTGGCAAATTGCGGTCAATTAACAAATAGGGATATGGCCAAAACATGAGTGCGATAATGAGTCCTGGAATGACAAAACACAGGTAGCCTAATAAGTACGCCAGAAAAAATACGATGCTACAGAGCAGCATCCTTCCTAAATAGGGACCACCACTGAAGATGAGATTAAATCCCGGCTGCTCTCCTCGAACCAGTTTCAGCAAAAACGAGAGTACTCCCAGCATAAAATAGAGCTGAACGACGCCACTGACCAAAATCAAGGCGATGTAGAAGATAACCACAGACAAAACCATGACGCCCGGATCCGGCTTTCCCGCGATCGCCAACAACCCGGCAAAGCCAATCGCGGAAATCACAAATAAAACAACAAATGACGCCACAACACAGAGAATATAGGCTAATACATGAATCCCGATGACTTGCCCCAGGTTTGCTTTAAACACATTCCAGGCGCGCGAAAAAACCTCGCCCACCTTGATGCTACGGGGGCCAGATACTTCTTCCTGAATCGCCTCACCACAGTGTCTGCACCGTTTCGCATCAGCAGGGATTGACTCGCCACACATGGGACAGTCGATACTTTCTGCGGAAAGAAAACTCTCTTCTTCCCGAACGGGCGCAGTCTGCTCAGCAAGAAAGCTCTTTTGTTCCGGAACGACTTCTTCGAATGCGTCAAAGCCGTCACTTGCCGGCTCTGCAGCAGATTGAGTCAGCTGGGGAACATCAATTGGCTCGCCACATTGGGGGCACTTCGCTCTGCGGCCCGCTTTATCGTCTGACGTCTTCAGAACTTTATTACAATGCGAGCAACTGAATTCAATCGTCAACGTTCTGTCCCCATTACCTGGTGCTTGAGAATCAGTCGGCGGTGACTTCTGCCATGATCTCATCCGGAATATTAAAGTTGGCAGTTACACTTTGCACATCATCATGATCCTCAAGTGCCTCCATGAGCCTCAGCACTTTCTTCCCGTCTTCGACTCCCAAATCGACTGTTGTATCAGGAATGCGCGAAATCTCAGCCAGATTCGTGGGAATTTTCTTTTCTTCGAATATATCTGCAACCTGTTGAAATGCCTCTACACTGCAGGTGACTTCGTATACATCTCCATTGGCAGAAACGTCATCTGCCCCCGCTTCCAGTGCAATCTCAAACAGCGCGTCTTCTTCGACATTTTCGCAGGGGACCAGAAACAACCCTTTGCGTTCAAACATCCAGGCCACGCATCCGGTACTGCCCAGGTTCCCGCCATGCACTTCAAAGATCTTGCGAATTTCACCGGCGGTTCGATTCCGGTTCTCTGTCAGAATGTCACACAATACTGCCACACCCGCGGCTCCATAACCTTCATAGACCAGCTCTTCAAAGTTTTCACCCGATAATTCACCGCAGCCTTTTTTCACGGCACGGTCAATATTTTCCTTCGGCATACTGGCTTTACGAGCCTTATCAATGGCATACCGCAATGCCAGATTCATACCCGGGTCGCCCCCGCCATGTTGTGCCGCCACGATAATCGCACGACTCAACTTACCAAACAGCTTACCCCGCTTTTTATCAATCACCCCTTTCTTGGCGGCGATATTTGCCCAATGTGAATGACCTGCCATTTATAGTTCGCTCAACTGAATAAATAAAAAGTGAAATATCTGCGCCAGAACGACGCAGATGAGAAAATAATTAACCTATATTACAAAACACCAGAAAGGAAAGAAATCGTTTACTGATTGAGTTTCTCCTGGAGCTGCTCAATCAATTTTGTGTCTGGGGGAGTAGCCTTGAGTGCATCTTCCAGTGCCTTCTTCCAAAGCTCTGTTGCTTCTTTTGTCTTGTCTAATTTGTGGTAGCAGTCTGCCAGATGATCCAGAATCGTGCTATCGCCGCCTCCAGGCAACTTACTGGCGCGTTCCAGGTATTCCTGCGCCTCTTTATATTTCTCTCGCTTAAACAGGACCCACCCCATACTGTCGAGGTATGCCATATTATTCGGTTCTGACTTCAAGGCAATTCGAATCATCTTTTCGGCCTGTTCCAGATTCTTACCCTGGTCGGCGTAGAGATATCCCAGATCATTATTGATCGAAGGATTGTCCGGATCATCGGCGAGCAACTCTTCCAGAACGGCTTCTCCCTTGGCAATGTCTCCCTGTTGTACATAGGTATTCGAAAGCATCATCTTCACCTGGTAGACACGCTCCTTCTGCCGCGGGTACTTTTTGATGAATTCCTTCAGCTGCACAATCGCTTTGTCCCAGTCTCGACTGTGATAGTAGATCCAGGCATGCTGGTAATCGAGCAAGGGAAACCGGGGGGCTGCCTGTCGTGCTTCCTGGTTGACCTTGATCGCAGCTTCTGTTTCGCCATTTCGCTCGTGAGCGTCCGCCAGAAAATACAACAGGTTAATTCGCTGAGGTGCCAAAAGTGGATTCTTAACAGCCTTCTGCAGGAACTCGGCCAGCTCTCCATATTGATTTTCTTCTCGCAAGAGTTCGCTGTACTCCTGCAGAATCAACAGGGTCCAGTTGCCGCGTACCTGTGGTTTTTTATGCTTTTCAGCCGCATTCATCGCAAACTGATAGAATTCACCCGCTGCTTTTTTCTCACCCGCTTCGGCAGCCAGTTTCGCAATGATAAAACCGGAAAACACATCGACACCCGGAGGGTCTTTATCCTTCAGTTTTTGTGCCTCGGCAACCAGCGTCTTTACAAACTCTTTGTCCTGCGACATCTTCTGCAGATCTGGCTGAATTTTTTGAATCCCATCTCCCGTCTGCACAATTTTAGAGAGGGTCTCAATCAGCTTGTCGTACTTCTGATTTTTCTTATACAGCGACATCAACCCCGCCAGACCTTCGACGTCGGATGAATTGCCAATGGAATCCAGATAGGTCTTTTCTGCTTTATCAAACTGTCCCGCAGCGCCATACTGCTCGGCCAGATAGTAATGCAGGGTCCGATTGAATCGATCTTTTTCTGCCAGCGTTTGCAGTTTTGGAATCAGCTCATCGGACCGATTCAATGCAGCCAGGATTTCACCCAGAAATTCATAGGCCTTACGCCCTTTCGACTGGAGTTGTTCATCGAAATAGGACTGTAGTGAATCGAGTGCCTGTTGATACTGCTTGGATCGAAAATAAACCTGTGCCAGATGATACTTGAGAATTCCAGGACGGCCTTTTTGCGATTCTGCCGCTTTATTGAATGCTTCCACAGCCAGCTTCAAACGATCTGTCTCTAAAAACGACTGCCCCATTCGTTCATATAATTTCGCCTGCTTTGCTTCCAGCTGAGATCGCGTAGTAAATTCAAAGGTATAATCATCCGGCTTGGTCAGTGCATTAAATACCACTTCCCAGCATTGCGCCGCTTCTTCCTGCTTCCCTAAGCGCTCGTAGAGATTTGCCTGGTCGTGTTTGATGATGACATACACGCCCGATTTTTTATTAATCGCCGGCGAATCGGATGCCTTATTCAGAAACATCACTGCGTCTTCAAAACGCCCCTGTCCTGCCATATGTAAACCCAGCTTACGCATGAGTTCATAATCTTCAGGATCGAGCTCGACAGCCTTTTGTGCAAATTCAATTGCTTCTTCTGTTTTATCCAGCCCCGATGCGAGCCGGATTAGAACTCGGTAGATCTCGACGGAATTGGGATTGTTTTCCATCGCTTTCTTGTAGGCTTCATAGGCGCCGATGAAATCGTTTCGTGCTTCGCGCAAACGCCCGGTCATATACCAGGCGGCAGAGTCGATTTTTTTCTGCTCTTCAGGAGTACGCGGTTTTGCCGGAACCAGGGGTAGCACGACATCGTCGGCGATCCCTTCTTCCAGAGAAAACACTTTAGGTACCGGCGGCTTCTGAGGGTCCTTTTTGCTTCCCTTCTTGCCTGGCATCTTGGCTGAGACAGATGTCGGCCCCGTTGAAACCGTTAATACAGGTAACAACAGAAACTGACAGGCTAACAGGATCGCCGTCTTGGGATAACCACTCATCGTCAAACTCCATTGTGGAAACAGAGATCAGGTATTTATTCTCTATCCGATACTATCGACTATGTTTACAAGCACAGTAACAGAGAATATTTATTGTAACTTCTATTCACCACCTTCTCCAAGCCTGCTTTCTGCGGAATCTATTATTTTAGTACCGAGAACCTGGAGAATCTTTATGGAACAGGGCGTACGAAGGCGATTTGCAGTCTTCTGAGAGGCTGGATCGCATCGATCCGTTCTGCAAGCCTATTTTTTGCTGGAAGAAGATTTCTTCTTTTTAGGTACTTTTTTCTTCGTCGCCGCCTTTTTCGCAGGCACTTTTTTCTTGGCTGCTTTGGCAGGTGTCTTTTTAGCAGCTTTTTTGGTTCCTTTTGTTGGAACCTTCTTTTTCACTTTCGCAGCCGCTTTTGTCGTCTTACTCGACGCTTTCTTTTTCTTCTTTGCAGTCTTTTTCTTCTGCTTTGAAAGCGGATTAGCAAACATGCCCTCTAACCGACTGGGAGCCTGCATCAAATCGACGCCTTCTTCCGGCAGAGGATTCTTCGCCAGATTAAAGTCGGCTGCCAACTCTTCGTCGGTCGCCAGACAACGCAACAGATGACTAAACAACGGAGCATCCGACTTACGCACAGTGGATTTCAGACTATCGCTGGCGGTTTCAATCGACTCATCTGCAGACACCAGCCCCAGCCATTTACTGGCATTCAGAATTTTCTCATCTGCCGGCACAAGATGACTCCCCAAAATCACCTGCAGGGTGTGATTAATCACAAAGGGAGATAATGACTTCATCCTGGTTAACTGCTTCTGTGCCTGCTCCAGTGTTTTCTTTCTCATCAACTCCAGATCGAAACAGAATTCTTTGTCAAACACATACTGTAACACAGATCGGATTCGATACGCTCGCCATTCAGCATCACCGACAGCAGAAAAAATGGATTCCAGTTCGGAGATTGTGCTGACCCGGATTTCATTGAGATCATGAAACCCACCCAGCAGAGCATCAAACACTTCATCCGCTTCTGAATTTGTCGTATTTTCAAGACAGATGGCGTGTAGAATGGTCTCCAGAACGGGACGATCATACTTGGGTAATGTTGCTGAATACCGTTTTTTGAGTAACGCAATCAGCTTCTTACAGATAGCCTGTTTATCGGATGTTGAAATTTTTTTAGCAACCATATCTGTCTGTGCAATATTTGAGATATTTCAAATGGACTGTAATGAAAACAACTCTTTCATTCACGGAAACACTGCCAGCTAACCCCGCTACGATTCCTCGTCAGTGCCCTGCTCCTCTACTGAAGAAGGCTCTTTCGCTGACTCTTCTGTTTCTCTCTCGGCCTGCAACTCATCCAGAAGACGAAGTGCATCTGTTGTCTCTTTGACAGAAGAATCCAGAACAAATTTAATCACAGGTGTATATCGGGTTTGAATTCGGTCTGCTATTTTGGACTGAATAAATCCTTTAGCGGACTCCAAACCATGCATACAAAGTGCTTTTGCCTTTTCATCCCCCATGATCGAAATATAAATCTTGGCTGATTGCACATCAGGTGCGACATCAACATGCAAGACCGTTACATTGCTGATCCGAGGATCGCGCAAATGCAACAATATTGTCGTACTCACTGTTTCTAATATCGCCTGAGCGATTTTTGCTAATCGACGTGATGTCATTCAGTCCCCGCAAGCATTCACTATTTAGCTCGATTTCGAATCGAGTGTTCGTTTGACTTCATTGATCCGGAATGCTTCTAACAGGTCACCCTCTTTAATATCATTAAATCCTGACAGCAAGATACCACACTCCATGCCTTCGCGAACTTCCTTGACATCATCCTTTTCTCGCTTTAACGAAGCAATCGGATACTGGTTCAGAATTTTCTGATCTCGAATCAGATGGACCCGGTCATTGCGATTAATGGTTCCGTTAAGAACGCGACACCCGGCAATCTTACCAAATCGGCTGATCGAAAATGTCTGCAGCACCAACGCACGTCCTGTTTGTTCCTGCACCAGTTCGGGACGCAACAAGCCTTCCAGCGATTGCCTGATGTCATCGACCACTTCATAAATAATGCTGTAGCGACGAATCTCCACATCTTCCTGTGACGCCAGGTTTTGAGCACGGTCTTCGGCAACAACATGAAAAGCGATAATGATGGCATTCGATGCACTTGCCAGATAAACATCGCTCTCGTTCACACCGCCGATGCCTTCATGCAGAATTTTAACGCGCACTTCAGGATGCTCGAACTTTCCGATCTCGCTGCGAATGGCTTCCAGAGATCCGGGAGTATCTGCCTTGATAATCAGCGGCAGATCCTGGATCGCACCTTCCCGGGCAGAACCCAGAATGTCTTCCAGCGTACGTGGGCCACCACTATGTCGCGACAGTACATCAGCACGCCCTTCGTGCCGCCGTTCTTCGGCTAATGCTCTGGCCTGGTCGATATCGTCGACAACGACGAAGTGATCGCCCGCACCAGGCACCGTATCCAAACCAGTCACTTTGACGGGCATTGCCGGCGGTGCTTCTTCAATCTGCTGGTCCATATCATCGTACATGGCACGGATATAACCATAAGATTTGCCACAAATGACGGCATCGCCAATTCGCAAAGTTCCTTTTTGAACAATCAACCAGGCAACAGAACCACGACCTTCGTCGCGGAACCCTTCCAGACAGACGCCGACCGCGGGCCGGTTCGGGTTTGCTTTGAGTTCGTGCAGTTCAGCCGTCAACAACAGGGTTTCCAGTAGATCATCCAACCCGGTCCCTTTGAGAGCCGAGACACGGACCACATCTGTTTCACCACCCCATTCGGAGGGAAGCACATTCTGGGCTGTCAGATCCTGTAATACCTTTTGTTCGTTGACATCCGGCAAATCAATCTTGTTCATGGCCACAACCATCGGGACACCTGAGGCCTTCACGTGGCTGATGCTTTCCGCGGTTTGAGGCATCACACCATCATCGGCGGCAACAACCAGCACGACCATATCAGTCACGTTGGCTCCCCGCGAACGCATTTCACTGAAGGCGGCGTGACCGGGTGTATCAACAAACGTCAGCTTGTGACCGTTGTAATCGATCTGATAAGCGGCGATATGTTGAGTAATTCCCCCCGCTTCCCCTTCGACAACCTTAGAGTTGCGCAGTGAATCAACCAAAGTTGTCTTTCCATGATCGACGTGCCCGAGGACTGTGATAATTGGCGGACGGGTTACAAGATCTTCCGGAGCATCTTCCATCTCCACAATCTCGGTAACCGTTTCCTGTGCTCCCTTTTGTCGTTTGAAGGTCAGGTCCACACCCAATTCCAGTGCCACTGCCAATGCAGTCTCCTCTTCGATAATCTGATTGATCGTCACCATCTCGCCAAACTCTTTGAACAAGATTGACATAATAGCTTTCGCAGGACGCCCCATCGCTTCGGACAGACTCCGCACCGTCATTGGAACTTCGACTTCGGCTTCTGTTTTATGAACAATCGGTCCGGTGTCGTGTTTCCGCTTCGAACGGCGGGGACGGCGACCAACGACATCCTGCTGTTCTGTTCCATCCGGAGCAAACACCCGGCGACCTTCTTTGCGCTGCTCGCGACGCTGTTTCCGCGCCTCAACCAGACTCAGACTTCCGCGGCGACCTTTTGAATCATCATCCGGTGACTCACAGTCTTTGTCTTTATCCTTCTTTTTCTGCTCTGTATGTTGTGCCAGATGAGCGGCCAGCGGGCTCTTCTGTTCCAGAATGTCAGCCGTCAATCGTACTTCCGGCTTTTGAGCCTTCTCTTCTTTTTTCTTAGGCTTGGGAATCACCGGCTGCTTGTAGGCAGGAGGTGCAGCGACTGAAGGCAATGCGGACTTGGTTTTCGATTTTGATTGCTGCTTTCCAGAACGAGTCGAACCCCGTGGTTTCATCTCACGCATACTGGAACTTTTCATTGACCCCCCGGCGGGCACATAATCGTCACGACTGAGAACCTGATCTGACTCGTCCTTTTCCACCTCTTCAGGTTGTTCCGCAGATTTACGCTTCAGTAAATCAGAGCGAGACTCCACGGGTTCCGCTGGCGCTTCCGTCTTTTCCTCTGCAGGGGGGGCACTCTCCGCAGTGACTGCGTCAGATTCTGCCTCGTCTTCCTGTTCTACTGCGACTCCAGCAGAACCTTCTTCTGGCTCTGAAGATTCTTCAGACTCCGAAGAGGGTTTGGGAGGCGCTGACCGAGACGTCTGTGCCCGAGACGTCATCGCCTTAATGGTCCGCATCTTCTTCGGTTCCCGCTGAGGCACCAGAGTTGCCTGGTCGGCAGGTTCCGCGGCCCCCTCAGAAGGCTGGTCCTTCTTGTTTAAATACGCTATGACTATGTCACGTTCTTCGGGCGTGATGCTGGCCAAAGCGGAGTTTTTTAACTTCACCCCCGCTTGGTTACATTCATCGATCAGCACCTTGCTGTCCATTCCCAACTCTTTCGCAAGAGCAAAAATACGAATCTTCAACAGCCCTTCTCCCGTGAACAAATTTGCAAAACGTTTTCCAATCCACTCAGACTCAAACGAATTGCCCTATGAGGCGAAAACACCTCATAACACTTACTCGTAATAAAACGATCTATTCCTGCTTCTCCGTCGATTCTTCCGCCGCGTTATCCACATTCACCGGTTCTTCCCCAGAGCCTGTAGCGTCGTCAGAACCGGTCTCTACTTCTGAATCAACCACAGCCGCAGGCACTTCTTCCTCAGAAGCAACGGCCTCTGGCTGAGAAGCCTCTTCTGCGACAGCCTCTTCTTCAACTGAGGCGGCTTCTTCTTCAACAGCCACTTCTTCTGTAACAGCAGCTTCTTCTACCTGTGATGCTGGTTCCTGAACCGGCGTTTCCGGCTTTGCCACTGAACCAGCTGGCTGATTTTTCTTGGCAGCACGCATCGCCTCTTCTTCTGCTTCAACACGTTCACTCTCCTGGTCAGCAACGTCAACAATCTGCTCACACTGCTCGGCAGTCAAACCGCCCAACTCTGCCAACTGATCCGGCTCAATGACAGACAGGTCATAGTAACTGAAGAATCCTTGAGAGACTAAACTCTCTGCGAGTTCTTCAGAAACGCCGGGAATAGAAGAAAAGGCCTCAACAGTTTTATCCAGCTGTTCGTCCAGCTCGGTTTGAGTCATCACCTCGATGTCCCAACCAACCAGTTTGGATGCCAGACGCACATTCTGCCCTTTTCTGCCAATTGCCAGCGGCAGTTGATCATCGCGTACCAGTACAATCACACGCCCCAACATCGGACACAAAATCACATCTTCTACTTCAGCAGGCTGCAGTGAATTCGGCACCAGAACCTGAAGCGAATCATTCCAGCGAACAATATCAATTCGCTCGCCGGCAAGTTCATCAACAATATTTTTAATTCGGGCGCCCCGCATACCCACACAGGCTCCGACACAGTCAATACTGCTGTCAATACAGGAGACTGCTACTTTCGAACGATAACCGGCTTCTCGCGCCAGTGACCGCACATCAATAATTCGATCGGCAACTTCTGGAATCTCAAGTTCAAACAAGCGGCGGACCATATCAGGATGGGTCCGAGACAGAATCACTTTGACGCGACTCCCGGCCTTTCGCACATCCAGGACGATTGCCCGCACACGATCACCGACACGAAATGATTCACCGGGAATCTGTTCGCCTCGGGGAAGAATGCCTTCAATTTTCCCCAGGTTAATCAGAACAGCGCCCCCTTCGACCCGGGATACTGTTCCCGAAACCGACTGGTGCTGCATCTCCATATATTCATCAAAGACCGTGTCGCGTTCGGCTTCACGAATCTTCTGAATCATCACCTGCTTCGCTGTTTGAGCAGCAACACGCCCCAGAATCTCACCCAGAATATCCTGAGCCAACTTTTCACTATCACAATAAACGGTTGGCTCGCCCGATTCACGGTCAATATCTACAGAAAGTTCGTGATCATCTCCAAAGTGTCGGCGCGCAGCTGACAGGATAGCCTGTTCAATTCCACCAAACACGATTTCTTTATCGATACTCTTATCGCGTTGAATGGCATCAACAATCCGGAGAACTTCCTTACCGTCCATAATTGTGTTTCCTTCATTCGACAGTCGATCAGATCAACTGACTCGAAAACTACTCAAACAAGACCTGAACCGGTCAAATCTTTATCTATCACAATTGAAGCTGCCACATCGACGAGCCTCTCAGGTATCACTATTTAACAAAAAAAAGCGGGAACATGCCCACTTTATGACTACCCACACTACCGCAAAACGGCAGTCAGGCAGAGCCGCGATTGGCATATACAATACAACAAATCACGACAATCGGATTGGTGAGCGGATGCTCGCGTTCCAACCAGCCTACATATCAGAGGACTCCATTCGAGTTTACGAATGCCGATTCATCACAAAGAAACAGACAGCCTTGATGGCTTACTACCCCTTGCAAGCGCAATGCCTACTGAACACCAGTATGCAAAACAATTGCGCATGAAAGTATCCCTACTATGAATACTTTATTATCAAGTGAAATTAATCTCCGCGCGTTCAGATGTCAAGCACCGCAGGCAACTATTTCACAACGACTTACCTCATAGATTGTAGAATTGACGCAGAAGCGCGACTACTGATAGCATTTACAGACACCATCATACGGATGCCATGAATGCAGAAAAGTCGTTGAAATTGACCATTTAGCCAGTTTCTTGATGATGTTGAGAGATTGATCTCCATCAAAACAGGAAACTTCTATAGTATTTAAGAGAAATCCCGGTTTTAGCGATTCCCTCAAGTCGTGATCCGGGTTTGTGAATTTGAACAACAAATCATCCTGTTTTGAAGGACACTCTGTAATGTTTCGCCTGCTCCCACTTTTGATTCTCTGCCTTGGAATTCCAGCCACTGCGGCTGCCCAACCCCCTAACCCCAACGACCCATTTGCCCAACAAAAGATGCAGGCCGATCAGGCCCAGCAACAAGGTGACTATGCAAAATCAATCGAACTGAGCTCGCAGATCCTGCAGCAAAAACCCGATGACCATGTCGCTTACTACCTCCGCGCCAGTGCCCGCGTCGAATCTGGTAGAGAAAAGGGAAGTACACAGATTATCCGAGAAGGTGTCGGTGATGCCCGCGAAGCAATCCGCTTCAGCCAGAACCAAAATGTGAATTACTACCTGCCTTACCTGTACGGCATGATGAACCTGGCCGTCATGGAAAACAAAAAGAGCCACGCGGAAACAGCACTCAACGTTGCCAATCAGATCCTTGCCCGTCCGAACCTGACTGCAGAGGAACGTGCCAACTTCCATTATCAGCGGGGAATGATCTATCTGCCATTGAACAAACCTCAAGATGCAGCAAAAGACTTCAGCGAAACAATTAAACTGCAACCTAACCACTTTGCCGCTCTACTTGCACTGCCAGACGCCTACGCGTTAGCCGGCAACAACGAAATGGCACTGGCCAGCTTCAATGACGTGGTGCAGAAACAACCAAACTCTCCTATCGTTTATAATAACCGCGCCATGTTTTATCAGCAGCAGGGAAAACTCCAGGAAGCAGTCAACGATTTCTCCCGCGCAATTCAGATTGATCCCCAATATCACCACGCCATTACCAACCGGGGCTTTGCTTACCTGGAAGGTGGTAAACCACAAGTCGCCGAGGCAGACCTGACCCAGTCTTTATCCATCGCGCCGAACCAGCCATTTGTGCTGGGAATGCGGGGAGAAGCCCGTCTCCTGCAAGGAAAAATTTCACAAGCCATCGAAGACCAGAAACAGGCCGTTCAACTCGACCCCAATAATGCAGCCCTGCATTCTGACCTGGGTTTCTCCTATTACTTTAATCAGAAATTCCCGGAAGCACTTGCCCAATTCAATCGGGCCGCCCAGCTGGCACCAGAACAGATGAAGGTCCTCAACCCCTGGATTTATATGGCCATGGTACGCAGCAATCAGAAGCCTGCTGCCGACGCCAAATTTCAATCGACCCTTTCTCAGAAACCAGAGTCGCGTGATTCGGTCGATACGATTCTCGCATTTCTGTTAGGTGCGATCTCCGAAGCAGACCTGATGAAATCGATTGACCCGAAAGATCCAAAGCGCGCCAAAGCACAAACCTGCGAGGCACACTACTTCATCGGAGAAAAGGCACGCCTGGCCGGTGATTCAGCAAAAGCAACCCAGAATTTCGAGCAGACACTCAACACCAACCTGAGAAACCTGTCTGCTTACCGCGGTGCACAATACGCACTCAAGAAGTTCTAATACTTGCAGACTAATCTGAAAACACGCAAAAAAACAGCCCCGGAGAGAATCAATCTTTCCGAGGCTGTTTTCTTTATTTCGTGTGATCCACTCAGACGCCGCAGATGACGGACGCACTGGCCTGACCAAATCCTGTCGTGCTGATCTTCAGGAACAACTTGTTCTCTGTTGGCAGAGGCTCGTTCCGAACCACATTCAAAGGACAATCGGGATCAGGAGTCTCATAATTCAATGTCGCGGGAATCACTCCCTGCTTCAAAGCAACCAGAGAACCACTGGCCTCAACAATCCCACAACCGGAACCGGAATTACCAAAATAGCTCTTCAAGGCTGTCACGGGAACTTCAGAAGCCTTCTCGCCAAAGACATCCTGGATCGCCTGATATTCCTGCACATCAAACAACCGTTCGCCCAGGCCGTGGGCATTGATATGACCGATGTCCCCAGGCTCAACGCCTGCTCGCTTCATCGCAGCTTTAATTGCATTTGCCATAGCCGCTCTGGCATCAGGTGATCCATCTCGATTCACGACACAAGAAGCGCCGGTTCCCAGGACTTCGCCCCAAACTTTTGCACCACGATTTTCAGCGTGTGTTTTCTCTTCCAGCAGCAACGAGCAAGCTGCCTCGCCAACCACCTGACCGGTCCGTGCCTTGTCAAAAGGACGGGCACGCTTGGCAAAATCTTCGGGAGCATCCGCCAGTTCTTCCCAGAACTTCGCATGAATCGATTTTACTTCATGCACCCGGGTCCCCGTCACGCCGGCGACCATCACGTCAGCCCATCCTCGTTCAATCACGCGCTGTGCTTCACCCAACACCAAATTCCCGGAGGCTTCGGCTTGTGTAATCGAGTTATTCGGTCCCCGTGCATCAATAATGATGCCGATATGACATGCAGGCATGTTAGGCAGATACTTCAACAACCAGAGAGGTTCCATTTTGGCCAACCCCTCATTCCCCCAGCGTTCGTATTGGAATTCCGTTCCTTCGCTGCAGGCGACACAGGCACCAAAAAGCACTTCCGGCGGACTCAACATGAGATTCGCACCGAACTCAATACCAAACCGCTCACTATCGACAGCATTCAGGTCGAGTGCCGAATCTTCCATCGCAAGATTTGCTGAAGCCACACCTAACTGAATCTCACGGCACATGACCTTAAGACTCTTTCGCTGCTGCTTTAGATACTGCTTCTTGATCGTGGTACTATTAAAATCAGAAACTTCTGCGACACATGTATCAGGTGCTGCCAGATAGGAGTAGAGCTCCGATTTCTTTATGCCCGATTTGCCTGTCATCAAACTATTTTGAAATTCTTCCACACCGATCCCGATCGGGCTGAGAATACCCATCCCTGTAATCAGGATACGACGCCGTGATTCTGTATTCATTTGAATCTCTTTAGAAAGTCCCGCTTACCTACTTACGACAGCTGCCTTCGAATCATGTACTGTCATCGTAGAAACATATTCGCCTCAGGCAAGTCCCTTGCCCGCTTCCATGCTAAAAACCTGCTCACAGGCTTTATCATAGGAAAAGAAGAATTTGCACGCCACTAACGACCAACTGCAATTCGCTTGAACCCAACCTGACAGCGAACAGCAACATACATACACCACCCAGACCCATCCAGGCACCTGCAACAAGGGATAGCTAAGACAATCGAGGCACGATTTTCAACCCTGAAGCAAGTGCGAGATGAAGAATTCTTTGGGAAAACTCCCCCACAATCGATGCCACCCCAAAAGAAGGCGCGTCTATAGCCATGCGATCAGTGAGTGACACAGCCGATTCAACACAAGCGCTTACTCTGGCGCTTTTTGCAGAACCAGACACGCGTTGTGCCCACCAAACCCGAAACTGTTCTTTAAAACCCGCTCAATTTTCATATCGCGTGGCTCATTGGGAATGTAATCGAGATTACATTTTTCGTCCGGCTGATCCAGATTGATTGTCGGAGGCCCTACCTGTTCCAGAAGCGCTTTCACCGCAACCACAAATTCAACGCCGCCTGAAGCTCCCAGCAAATGGCCTAAGTGACCTTTCGTACTGGAAACCGGCATTGTTTTCACATGAGAACCAAACACAGAATTGATCGCCACCGTCTCGGCGACATCTCCTAAAGGAGTACTCGTCCCATGCGTATTGATGTAATCAATGTCTTCAGGATTGATACCAGCGTCCTTTAAAGCATGCTGCATGGCACGTGCCGCTCCACGGCCTTCCGGATCCGGGGCTGTCATGTGTGTTCCATCAGCAGACATTCCGTATCCAATGACTTCGGCCAGAATCGGAACACCCCGTTTTTTAGCATGCTCATACTCTTCCAGCACAATGATGCCGGCACCTTCTGCCATCACAAAGCCATCGCGGTCTTTATCAAAAGGACGACTTGCTGACTGAGGGTCATCATTGCGAGTCGATAACGCATTCATCCGAGCAAAGCCAGATAACCCCATCGGAGTCAGCGCGGCTTCACTTCCACCGGTCACCATAATATCAGCGACGTCATTTTGAATCAGCTTAAAGGCGTCTCCAATCGCGTTTGTTGCAGAAGCACAGGCAGTCGCAACAGCGCTGTTTGGACCTTTCAGCTCATAAGTCACCGAGATATTTCCGCTGGCCGCATTCACCATCAGCTTGGGAATCATAAAGGGAGAAACCCGTGCCGGCCCCTGATTATACAGGCGGTCATGCTGGCTTTCGATTTCATTCAAGCCGCCAATTCCGCTTCCCACCAGAACGCCTCTGCGGTACGGATCGCCGTCAAAGTCTTCCAATTGAGCCTGCCGATAGGCAATATGTGCCCCCACCAGACCAAATTGAACAAAGCGATCCACGCGCTTCAGGTCTCTGGCAGAAATATTGGTATACTCGGTGGCATTGAAATCTTTAATTTCCCCACCAAAGCGGACTTTGTAGTCGGAACAATCAAAGCGTTCGACTGGACCGACACCGCTTTTGCCAGCGCATAATTTGTCCCAAAACTCTGAGACATCTAAACCCAGAGCCGTTACAACAGAAACCCCCGTAACGACGACTCGCCTGCGCATTCGAGAACACTTCCTACAATGAAAAGACAGGACTCTAAGAAATCAAAACATCGGAAACAGCAACGAAGTAGTGCCCGCCGCGAATTAGCTGGCTTTTTCGGTAATATAACCGACTACATCGCCTACAGTTTTGATCTTGTCATAATCATCATCGGGAATCGTTACATCGAACTCGTCTTCAAATTCCATGACAAGCTCTACGATGTCGAGAGAGTCGGCCTTTAAGTCGTCGATAAATTTACTTTCCAGCGTAATGTCTTCTTTTGGGTGGCCCAATTGCTCGCTAACGATACCAACCACTTTTTCTTCAATTGACACTCTTCTTCTCCTTCACCGTCTTAGTGATTTATTTTTACTTTTGTATGGCTGGAAACATCTTTGCCAAACCAACTTGGATAGATTTACCAATAGTGGTAGCGAGATATATCCAGTTTCCCTATTTATGTAAACCTTAAAATGAGACAAGAATTATGAGTCTTGTCTACTCCACCAAAGTTATCTCATAATTTGATTGGGCTGAGTTTACCAGTCTCGGAACACACGAATTTGAGTTCCCGGGAATTTTCTTCAGCAACCCATCGTAAGTTGTTGTAGCACATGTTGATAGATTTGATCAAGGCCGGTCAGGATACTCAAAATGCACCAAAACACACCACTGGTCTTCTGCTCGTGAGCTCCGGGCAACGAGAGCCCCCGGAAACCCCTTACTCAGGAATCGTTGACTGTCTCGCAGGAAATTTTGCGATTCACACGTTTCATCAACCCTTTCAAAACCTTGCCAGGGCCGATTTCGTAAAACTCATCGAAACCGTCATCAAGCATCTTCCGCAGGGAATCTTCCCAGAGAACCGGGCTGATAACCTGTCGTATCAGTAGTTCGCGGATTTCGTCCGGATCTTCATGAATTTCCGCATCCACGTTGGAAACGACTGGAATTTCCGGTTTTTTCAGCCCCACGCCGGCTAGTGCTTCAGACAGCGAACTGTCTGCGGGCTTCATGATTTCCGTATGAAAGGCACCGGCCACCGCCAGAGGAATCGCACGACCACCTTCCTGCTCAGCTAATTCCGCTGCCCGTTCGCAAGCACTATTTTCGCCTGAAAGGACAATATTTCCGGGACATAAATAGTTCGCAATCCAGATTTTTCCGGCTGAAGCAGCGGCCTGACAGATCTCAGCCACTTTTTCGCGATCCAGCAATAGAATACTAACCATACCTGAGGGATTGGCGTCAGCTGCCGCCTGCATCGCTTCACCGCGGCGCTGCACAACTCTCAGACCATCTTCAAAGCTCATCGCGCCGGCAAATACCAGCGCGGTATATTCGCCCAGACTTAATCCAGCTGCCATTTCGCACGCCAGAACCTTATCGGGAGAATCTGCTCTCAGCATTTCTAGAGCAGCCAGACTTGTGACAAATAACGCCGGCTGGCTGATTACTGTCGAATCCAGCTCTTCGCTGGGCCCTTCAAAACAAAGCTTGGCTAAATCGTACTGCAGAATCTCAGCAGCACGATCAAACAGCTCCCGGGCAGCGGGATATTTTTCGACAATGGTTTTGCCCATGCCGACATGCTGAGCACCCTGTCCGGGGAATAAAAAAGCGATTCTGCTCACTGGTCGATCCCTCTATTTTTTCTGCGCTGAAATGAATAATCTCGGGTTTTACGCGACGGGCTTCTGTGCCAGATGCTCGGCGATCTGAGAATTAATGCCACGATCCTTGAACATGGCACTCCCCCTCAAAGCATTGGAAATTGAATGTGCATCACTCGATCCATGGCAAATGATACAGATCCCATCAATGCCTAACAGCGGGGCACCACCAGTTTCATGATACCGGAACCGTTTACCCAGATCCTGAAAGGCCTGCTTGGCTTTATCCCGCTCGACGTCAAGATTGCCGATAATATGTTTCGATGCCTCTTTCATCAGAAAATCAGCCATTCCCTCGCTGACCTTCAACACGACATTCCCGACAAACCCTTCACAAATCAAGACATCTGCCTCGCCTTGATAGAGCCCTCGGCCTTCGACATTTCCGACGAAGCTGTCTTTCAAAGGACTTTCCGTCAACAGTCGATAGGTGTCGCGATAGAGGTCGTTCCCCTTCACGTCTTCACTGCCGATATTAATCAGCCCGATCTTGGGAGACTCAACACGCAGCACTTCGCGGGCATAAATTTCACCCATCACTGCATACTGATAAAGGTGCGAAGGACGCGCCGAAGGATTCGCACCGACATCCATCAGAACCGCATGGCCGGCAAGGGTCGGCAAAGTAACTGCAATTCCAGGCCGCTTGACGTCTTTTAAAAACAACCGGGTTTTCAAACCCGATGCGACGACAGCGCCAGTATTGCCTGCACTCACCACAGCATCGACTTCGCGAGCCGCCATTAATTTCCAGCAGACCGAAATCGAGCTGTCCGGCTTTTGACGCATCGCGTCCGTCGGTTTCTCCTCCATGCCAACAACCTGGCTCGCATGCACGATCGATAATCGATCGCCACAATAGCCGGAAGCTTCAATCTGAGATTCGAGTTGATCTTGAGGACCCACCAGCACTACATTTAGCGCAGAGTCTGCCTGCAATGCGGCAATGGCTCCTGTTATGTTCGGTTCGGGGGCAAAATCTCCCCCCATTGCATCCAGTGCAATCCGCATTGATGCTTAGTCCTCAGAATCAACGATGGTTCGCCCCTGATAGAAACCACAGTGAGGGCAAATGGCATGGGAAGGGGACGCGGTACCACACTGTGGGCAATAGGTCGGCTTAGCCGCTTTGACACCATTGTGACTACGTCTCTTACGAGAATTGGATTTAGACATCCTTCTTTTAGGAACTGCCATGAAAAAGACCGCCTTAAAACACCTGACTTAACTTAAACTATACCAAAAACACAACTTAGCGTTAACTTGTCATCCTGTGAGCGCACGGAGAGCACTTTCACCGGCTTTTCTGACAGGAATCGAACATACTATGCAATTTTCAAAACAACTGTCAAGCTACAGGGCACAGAACAGACGATATCAAAAATGATATTTTCTTATTGTTCCCACAGAAAAATACATCAGTACACACGTTCGATTGTAAAATACTCCGGAAATCGAGAATCGCCATGATGGATCATCGTCTCAAATCCCCTGTTCGTCGGCATTTTTTGCGTAATTTCGCCAGCCTTCCTTTTGCCATCCCCACTATCGGCTCTCTCCTGGGCACCAGTTCCCTCGCCGTAGCGGCCCCTCAAAAGATGACGCCTCAGGAACTCCAGGCGTTTGGCAAACAGATCCAGGCAACCGCCAATTCGCAGGATGCAGCGAAATTCCGCGCCCTGTTCGACTGGAAATCATTCATCGACCGCGTTTTGGCAGAATACGAACAAAATCCAGCCGTCAAGCAGGCGATTCAGCCCGTCCGAAAGCAACTCGAAACGGCTTACACCGAAAATAACCAGGGGATCGACACGGAAATCCTGGCAGAAGTCGGCAATGGTGCCGATTACCGATTCCTTGCCATGCGGAAAGAACAGGACCAGTACAAAGTCATCTTCCGGTTTCTCCGCCCCGACTGGACCCTGAACTACCAGGCCCTGATTGTGGAAAAACAGCAGTCCGGCGAATTGAAAATTATCGACATCGACAGCCTCTCCACAGGCGAGCACATTTCGCAATCTCTGCAAAGGCTCTATCTGCCGGAAATCTATAAAGCACACCTCACGGTGAAAGATAAACTGAACGACCAGGAAAAAAGTCGAATTATCAACCAGAAAAAACGCTACGACTTCCTCACACCCAGCGAGGAAAACACCGACCCGTTCCAGGCCTATCAGCAACTGCCCAACGAATTTAAAGGGGAAAAAACCGTCCTGCTCTTCCTGGCGCAAGATACGATCCAGAAAGAGAACCCGAAAAAATATCAGTCTGTCCTCGGTGCTTACCGGAAATATCACCCCAATGATCCGGCGGCAGAACTTTTGAGCGTCGAGTATTTTGCCCTGACCGAAGATTATAAACAGGCATTGGAAAGCCTGGACCGTCTGACGGCTGCCATCAAAACCGTCGATCCCTATCTCTATTCGGTCCGCGCAGGCATCCTGATCGAAATGGGAGATATTAACTTAGCCGGAAAATACGCCGGCAAGGCATCTGAAATTGAACCGGATCTGCTACAACCTTATCTGCACCTGATCAATATTTCGGTGATGCAGAAAAACTTCGATGATACGATCAAACATCTGGACACATTAAAAACCAAATTCGGCTTTGAATACGCAGACCTCGATCTCAGCGAACTGGATAACTTCGAAGCGTTCACGGCGTCTCCTCAGTTCAAAAAGTGGCAGGCCATCCAGCCGCCAGCCAGCCCTAAATAGTCGACTGCTACTTCGCTGTGGTCTGCTTCAAGGGAGGCAAGACATCGCACTTCTTGAGTGCCAACAGCGGATAGAGCGTCCCACTATAAGTAATAAAGTGCCAGCGGTCCGTACTCAATGATCGCGTCCACCAGCGCCCCTCTCCTAATCAGCCAGCCACCGTCTTCCAACCCGATGGCTGGAAGACGGGCTCGAACAGAGCTACTTCGAGCGAGCGCCACGCCGTTTTTAGTATTCTCCCACAACCTGTCCATCATCACGCACGGCGAGCCGTTGAAACGTCGAATTGATGTCTTGAACATGAGTCGCCACGGAAACGGTTCCTTTCTTGTAGTCGATGTTTTCGCTGAGGAAATGGACTGAGCCATCGCAGAACACAAAATGGGCACCGCCAACATGGTTGCTGCTGAAACCGCGCACGTCATGCTCGGCTCCTGCAACCGCATTGATCCCATTATAAGTCAGCCCCACAACCGCCATCCCATTTCCCTTCCTGGCATAACTGCTGCTCTGCGTATTATTGGATCCCGAAAACCCGATGACGTTAGCGCCACCAATCCTGTTCGATGATTTGTAGACATACGCTCTTTCGCCAACCAGAATTGTGTTACTGCTTCCATCGATGATATCACGAAACTTGACGCTCGAATTTGCAAAACCAACCCCATGAGCGGGACCATATTGAGTCGCATACACGGGAGGTGTGGTACTGTCCCAGGCGTTTGCCATCATCACATAATCCGAACGAGCAATCTGGTAGGAGTTGGTTCCGTCTGTCACATTGAAATTATAATTATTGGAAGCCGACGTATAATCATTGAGGTTGGGTCCCGGATCAGACGGACAGAGAAAAACGGGGATCGGAGATTGTAACGCCTGACGTACCGTTGCATTCGCCAGATTTTGATCCAGCGTCACTCTTCCCGAATTGAGTAAATTGTAGAGAGGAGCCTGATCAATGTAAGGCAGCACGGATGTCGCCCAGCCGTAAACCCCGAGTTCCCCCTGATTACAACCAGACCAGACCCCTGCAGAACTGCACGGAGTTTTGGTGATATAACCCGGTGGAAACGTGTTGTAGGCGTCATGATAGTTATGCATTGCCAAGCCGATTTGCTTCATGTTATTTTTACACTGCGACCGCCGGGCAGCCTCGCGTGCCTGTTGCACGGCAGGCAACAGCAGCGCAATCAGAATGGCAATAATCGCAATCACAACCAATAACTCAATCAGTGTAAATCCTCGCGTTTGTTTTATTCTAATCTTTTTCACACCAAGTCTCCTGAAAAGATAAATCACAAAACAGAAATTCGAAGCGCATACTACATAGAGACGCAGGCTCGTCCCTGAGTTCTTTACTTGGACTTCATCTCGATATCAAATGTGTTATCACCTGGTTTCACATCCAGTTTCAACTCGCTTTTGGAACCATACTTTGCAGGAATCACAGGTCCTGATTCATCAATCCCCCATTCAACCCGCACACTGCACGGTCCAAGCTTGACTCCCGTTTCATCAATCAGATAAGACGCTTCGTAAACTCCCTCAGTATTCGATTTGGCCCTTGAGGTACGTCCCTTTTCAGGTTCGAATAAGATACTCACACCAGAGAGGGGCTTGCCGTCCAGCTTGACTGTTCCGTGAACCTGCCCCAGCTCGGGCATATCAGGGGCACGATCACTGCAACCAAAGACAATGCTCACCATCGCCGCAAGAGCTGCTACTGACATCATCCTTGCCATGGTTTTCCTTTCAGAAATCAGAAAATGCGCAGCCAAAAACACTGCAACACATGATTGGAGAAACGGGCAAAATCGCTTAGATCCAAAAGAAATGAGGAAAACGTCTTCTTCGTTGCAGAGCGCGACATAATGTTAAGACTTCATTAAGCTGAGATACTCTTAGTATCTAAACCTTAAATTGAAATAGCAAGAAATATTTTTCCGATTGCACCGTTTTTATTTTCTCTTTTCACTGAGATTTTGCAGACACTCTGAAACGCGTTACACTGCAGGCAGATTCAGAATCTCGTTCGTTCGACGTCGTCAATTCTTGACAGATAAGGATTCAGACCATGCAAGCTTTCGCAACATGCCTATTGATAATTGCCTTCTTCAGTACCAGTCTCTCAATCACGTCGGCACAAGAGCCTCCTCAGATCGAACCCATTCTGATCCAAAGCCAGGGTTTGATTTTCGTCGTCCCACAATCCCGGGACAAACTCATGGCCTATAGCACTGTAACGAATTCCTGGAGTCACACAGAAATTGCAATCGAGGAATCTTCAATCCCCTTACTCAAGATTCAACCGACCGTCGGGAATACTCTGGCTGCCTGCCAGCTAGGTCAGGAACTTCACGCGTATTCTGCCAAGACAGGGCTCTGGGCAAAACTGAGATTACCACTACCGCATGAGTCCAAAATCAGCTATTCGATCAGCGACAACCTGATCACGGCATATGTCAAAACCAAAACAAAAACCTGGATCTATGTCTTCGGCGAAGACGCCAAGGCCTGGTCGGGGGTCAATCTGACTACCGGAGAACAGGCACCTACCGAAGAAAAGAAACAGTAGGCTGTTCCGAATCCCATGAGTGTCTTTCATCACAAAGCAATTCTGCTCAAGCAGGATGAACCAAATTACTGGTTTCAGTTCTTTCCCGACTTCGTTGGAAACGACACACTTTGGGGAGAGTTCTGCTTCAACATCAATGACGGGTCCTTCGAGATCACCCACACCGTTGACCATCCTCAAGCGGAAAGATCCGTTTTCGCACTGATTCACAAAATTCGAAAAACGCACAAAACGTCGCATACCATTCCGGACGAAGTCTACTTCATTGCATAGCTTCAGCAGAATTAACACGATCAATTCCCCTTCTCTGCTGAAACAGAAACGACGATTCCATCACTTCCCCGTCCAATGAATCTCCCAATACCACGGCCCCTGATTTTTCACATGGACTTCTGGATCGGTTGTTTTTTCTACTCCCCAAGACTAAAAAAGATACTATACACCCGCCTTTACAGATGCTCCCTCCCCAAACCTGAGTGGTAACCCTCATACCAAAATGGATGCCTTAAAGCAAAAACGTGCCCAGAGATCCATTCGCTTCCAGTTGCTCCTGGTGGTGAATGTCGTGCTGGCTGTCTTTGTAGTGCTGTTTCTCATCTTTTCCTATCAGCGCAATCTGGCCGAGCGACTGGCAGAGAAACGGATCGCCCTCGATGAAGAAGCAGCGACATTACTCCCCTCTCTTTTACAGATGCAGGATCAGGGTAAAGAAGCCGTTCAGCAGTATCTTGAAACCGTCTGCTCACAAATGCAGGAAATCCATGCCCCCGTCCATCATATTGTTGTTCGATTCCAAAACGGTCCCTTCAAGTTGCTTTCCGAACAGGGTGCCTCTGCCGAATTAGTTGAAGTCATTCAGCAGGCAACAAAATCCCCCCGGCATGCTTCCCGTTTTGGAAATTCTGAAATTGTTGTCGGAACGTATTCACAGAGTGGCATCACCGTTTATGTCTCTGAAACTCTGGACAACCTCTATGGATCAGTGTTTGCTGAAGTCCTGAATAATCTCACCGGTTTTATCGTGCTCTCGCTGATCACTGGCATTGTGATCAATATTGCTCTCACCACAATTGTAACGCGTCCACTGCATCATCTGGTCCAGACGGTCCAGGAGATTGGACAGGGGCAGCTCGGAGCCCAGTCTGAAACTTTTCACTGTGCTGAACTGAACTATCTGACGCACGAAATCAACGAAATGAGTACCTCACTGGCTGCTGCGGAAAATCTTCGCAGACTCCAAATGGCCAAAGCCCGTAAGATACAGGAAAATCTCTTACCTCAAGAATTCAACATCCCGGGACTCAATGTGGCCGCGTTTTTTCAGCCTGCTGACGAAGTAGGAGGCGACTATTATGATATCATCCCTTTGAGTGACGGCACATGGCTGTTCTGCATCGCCGACATTACCGGGCACGGCATTTCCGCTGCGATGAGCGCTGCAGTATTGAAAACCCTGTTGATCCAAGCCACCGAGCACACCTGCTCGCCTGCGGAAATCTTAGATTTCATCAACCGCCGCTTCACGGTCGTCAGCCCCGTTGGCGAATTTGTTTCCATGCAAATTTTGCGCGTGGTGCCTCAGACGCACCTGCTGGAATACGCGAGCGCAGGGCACGAACTTGCGTGTTTTCTATCGCCGGAAGGAAAAGCATCTGACTCAGAAACAACAGGACTGCTGCTGGGCATTGATGAAGACGCCGTCTGGTGCAACATGACACTCCAGCTATCGAAGGGATATCGGTTGCTGATGGTGACCGATGGCGTCAGCGAAACCCATAACCCCGACGGCGAAATGTTCGGTCGCAAACGCCTGACTGCTTTGTTTCAAGAGTGCCAGCAGCTAACGATTGAGCAGACCAAACTGAAACTTCAGGAACGCCTGTCACACTTCCGCAACGGCAATCCACAACAGGATGATGTAACCATTCTGTTACTGGAAATGAACGAAGACTGATCACAAAATCAATGGTTCTACTTAACAGCACGTGCCCCCCTGCTCCAATTCTCACTCCGGTTGATAACCGCGCCACATCCAGACGAGTGTATCGGCCAGTGTCTGTTCAAAGACTTTGCGGTCACAGTGCCGGGTCCCTTTGCTGAATACGTAGCGGTAGTCATACCCCTTCGCCTTGAGCGCTGCCGCCGTGCGCTCGTTAGCCATCACCCAGTTGTGATAGGTCTCTTCCGGATCGTTGGCACGCAGGTCATTTTCAGCGACATGGGTGAAAATCCGCAGTGGCTTCTTATCGCTATTTTCGATCAGCTTCATACTGGAATGATATTCCCACGCACCCAGCGGATACTTGGCTTCTTCGGGTGCATCATCATCCTGCTGATCGACGAACGTGCCGGAGTAGGTAATCAATCGCCGAAACAGGTCCGGACGAAACCAACCCATGGTGAGCGCTGCCGCCCCGCCGGAACTGCAACCCATCGCGGCGCGGCCCCAGGGATTGTCAGTAAAAGCAATATTGGGATAAGCGGCTCGTATCTTTTTGTTCTTCAGTACGGCCGGCAAAACTTCATCATTGATAAACCGAGCGAAGCGGTCCGACATCGTATCATATTCCAGACCGCGTTCACTTCCCTTGCCGTCGTTACCGCCATTTTGAACCCCGATCACGATAAATGCCGGCAGCTTGCGCTGCGGGTCCTTCGAGATCGTCAAATTATCCAAGGCATTACGGACCAGATCCATGCGACTTGGTCCGTCATGGGTGACCAGAATCGGTGCCTTGGTGCCGTCCTTGTAGGCAGCAGGTACGTAAACGAAAATTTTACGCGTTTCGCGCACGGGCTTTTTGGGATCGAGGGTCTTATCATCGCCGGGAAAGATTTTGCTGTCTGCTAAAGGCATCGAGAATTCAAAACTCTTCCCTTTGGGATTGCCCTGATCGGTCAGATCAGGATCGATTTGATACTCGGGACCAACAACAAAATTCCCGTTGCCTTGTTTGCCCGGGTTCTCCGTATATTTCTCGGCAGAAAAAACAACGGACGAGGTAAAACCAACCACAGCAATGGTGAGAATACAACGAGAGCAATTCGACAGGAGCCTGGATTTCAACAACATGATTTTTTCAATCATTTGCAGGAGGTCTTTGGAAGTCACTTAGAACGAAAATATCAGGCTACCTTATCTGACACACTTATTCAATTTATCAATCCAGAAATACAAAGATTCACACAGTTCCCGACTATTGCGTGACATCATGCACGTCATCCACTAAGCTGACAAGTTCTGTGTTACCAATTGTTTCTACTAAAAATAAAGGAGTATGCTATGACGATTAAACGAACAGGATCTGCAGTCTGGCAGGGTGGCTTGAAAGACGGCAAAGGAACGGTCTCGACCGAGAGTGGTGCGTTAACCGATTTATCCTATGGCTTTTCCAGCCGCTTTGAAGATCAGCAGGGAACCAATCCCGAAGAATTGCTGGGCGCGGCACACGCCGGTTGTTTCTCGATGGCACTCTCAAAGATTCTAGGCGACGCCGGTTTGACGGCTGAGAAGCTGGAGACCTCTGCCGAGGTCTCTCTCAATCAGGTTGATGACGGGTTTGCGATTAATGCCATTCATTTGACATTGAAAGCCAGCGTCCCGGGCGCCGATGCAGACAAACTGAATGAATTGGCCGGCATGGCCAAAGCCGGCTGTCCCGTCTCAAAATTGTTCAACGCCGACATCACCCTGGACGTGACGCTGGCCGACTAACAACGAGATATTGGAATTTACCAGAGCCTCAGCATCGAACTACATTTTAGTATTTGATGCTGAGGCTCTGAGTTTCTTTTCTCCACTCGTCTACAACTGTTTAAGGTCAACTTGCAGCTTCTCGCCGTTCAGCCAGAGCCGCTCAATCCATGCCAGACTTTCGGTGACGGGTATTTGTGGATTGCCCATCGCGATTTGCCAGTGTTCCGGGTTCGGCAGCATGAGGAAATAATTGGAAACGGTATTCAGCATGATCATGTCTCCCACCGTCTCTAACTGTTCGCGGTCGAGCGTATATTCTTCGCGGTAGCCCTCGACCAGTCGCGCCAGAACATGGCCCGCTAATTCGGGGCTGGCATCCGGCACCTGCAGACTGGGATAAAAGTAATACACGAACAGCAACACGCCCAGATCCATCGTCCGCCAGCCATAACAGCCCAGATCGAAGTCGATCACCTCGATCCGCCCCTCCTCGACCAGAAAATTCCCAGCATGCAGATCACGATGGACCAAACCATAGTGACCAGAAGTTGTGGACCGCCCGATCCAATCGTCTGTGAAAACGCGCATCGACTCGACGACTTGCGGATTGAAGATTTCGGGTAGCGGATCGGGAAACTGCCCGAGATTAATCTCGTACCAGCGCAGACGATCGTGGTCGGCCGGCAACTGCATTTGATCCGAAGCACGATGAATGCGGCCGATCTCGCGTCCCAGTTTCCGGAAGAGTTCATCATTCCACTCGGCATCGGTCGCCGGGTTAAGCTGTCGCCCTCGGAAACGCTGGAAACAGGAGACATGCATGGCCCCTTCATCCACGCCGACAGTTTCCAGTAGTTCGCCGCCGCGCGAAGGAATTGGCGTCGTCACCGTGCAGCCATGACGAATCAGGTGTTCCAGCCAGATCAATTCTCCCAGCACTTCGTCCCGCCCGCGCACCGCATCATCGCTGATGCGAATGATGACCGGCTCACCATCCCGACGCTCCGTCGCAAACACATGATTGACGCCATCACGGATCAACTCTGTCTTATCGGGAACGAGTCCCCAGTGATCAACACACTGCGCCAGCGCATTGTAATAAGGCGAAGAATCATCAACCGGTAAATGATACGGATTCAAAACTTGCTCCTCAGTGATCCCTGCTGGAATGAGTCTGTTCTACTGAAGAGAATAGTTGAATGCAACTAGATCTGGAAGAGACTAAAAAGCCACCGATTTGTTCTCGCCAATCATCGCAGGATCACTGTACCTCACAGACGACACGAAACCCCACATTCAGATTGCGATTCTCAGAGACGATGCGGTCACGATACGCGGCCCGAATATCTAACACGCCGCGAAACCAGGAACCACCACGAATGACACGCACCGACTGATCCGTCGCGGGCCCTGTAGGATCAACGGCCTTTTGACCGGCCAGAGTGCGATAATATGTTTCGTTATACCAGTCCTGACACCATTCATACACATTTCCATGCATATCAAATAATCCAAACGGATTTGGTTTTCTGGTCATCACCGCCTGAGGATAGAACTCGCCGACCTGCGAAGTATTATTGATAAACCAGGCATACTCTTTGGCCGTCTCCGTTTCCGGTTCCGTTAACGCATTTCCGAAGCTGAACATGGTCGTCGTCCCGGCGCGACACGCGTATTCCCATTCCGCTTCGGTTGGCAGTCGATATTTTTTTCCCTCTTTCTGAGAGAGCCATTTGCAAAATTCTGACGCATCATTCCAGGACACATTCACCACAGGAGCCATCTCCGGCTGATCCAGGCCATAATTCGTATTCCATAGATAATCGGGAGATTGTACCAGCTCATCATCCTCATAAGCATAGCCCCCTTTCCCGTCTTTCTGCGCGTCCGTCTGGTAGCCCGTTTCGTTGATAAACGCCCGAAACATCGATTGCGTGATTTCCTGCTGACTCATCATAAACGGCTGATTGATGACCACCTGATGCTGCGGCATGGCGCTGTTGACCCTGGCAGCGTGACTGTCAGTAACATTAATATTCTGAGCCTGCATCGCAGCGATAACCAGATCGACTTCCGCCTGAGTATTTCCCATCTGGAACTCGCCCGCAGGAATCAGAACCAGCTTCAGTCCCAGGCTGTTGGTTTCTTCGGAAGTTTGCTTGAGGTACTGCGCCCATTCCTGCCGACGGGCCGCTGCATCCTGTTGACTGAAGGGACTGACCAATAACGCAGGCCGGTCCGAATCATCTGGTGCTGCCTGTGGTTGGGAATTAGCGTCCTGCTCCCCGCCTGCCGGCATCGCCTCTTCCTGAGGGGCTCTTTGTTCCGCAACTCCTGCCCCGTCGTTTCCTATTTTTTTCCAGGGGATGAAATAAACAGAGGCCGCCATGACCGAAAAACTGACTGCCAGGATCGAAACAATCCCCAGGTATTGGCTCAACAACCCCGAACCCTCACCCGCTGTCTCCTGATTTCCATCAACGCTCGGCAGGGAACCGGCTTTTTTGTTTTTTCGTTCTCGAACAGAAACGACCCGTTCGTCGTATTCCTGGCGCAGCTCCCGATTCAGTAACGTCAGTTCGGCTTCTTCCAGTTCATAGATGATCTTGGCAACTTGCCTGGCATGCTTGCCCACCCGAAATTGTTCGAGGTGTGATTTCTGTCGCTCAACCGCCATTTGAATAACATCGCGACTCTGTTCACCAACTGAAATACGCAGCAGGTCATAATAGGTCGGCGGACACTTCTCCGCAGGAATGCCTAACCATTTATGATAGGGATTAAAAGCACCACTCATCCATTGCTCCCGGCAGACTTGGTAAGAACTAAAAGCACAACCGCATCCTAGTTAACAATTGTATAAAAGTCCAACCCCGAAGTCTCTGATCAGGAACAGTTTACAGTTTTAGTCGAAGCCTGACTCCAGATTACTCATTCATGGCAAAGATTCTGTTTATTCAGAGGGAAGCTTGCCGGCTGACCAGAAACTTTACTTTAGAAAAGAACCATATTGAGTGTAAAGCCTTATAGACTTATCTGTAATCATAAGTATATTAATATACTCGCGTATAAAATCGCCTCGATTTATTTAATCTTATTTTATCTGGAGTGGATTATGAGGAACAGGACACGACAAACTGGATTCACATTGATTGAACTACTGGTAGTGATTGCGATTATTGCAATTCTCATCGCCCTGCTCTTACCGGCTGTACAACAGGCCCGCGAGGCAGCCCGGCGGAGTACCTGCAAAAACAATCTGAAGCAAATCGGGGTAGCGCTGCACAACTACCATGACACGCATCGCACGTTCCCGCAAGGAAACTACGGCATGACCAACAATCAATGGCCTTTACGTGATGGGACAAACTGGCGAACGATGATCCTGCCTTATATCGATCAGGCGACGGTTTATAACCAACTGACATTTGATGATGTGAACGCAACCTTCAACGGATTGACCTACACGGGCAATGAAGTCCTGATTGGCTTGAAAGTCCCCGTCTTCCTGTGTCCTTCCAGTGTTCTCGATCCCTTCGATAATTCGGGAGTCAGTAATAACACGGCGGGGGGCCTCAACCACCATTACGTGGGAATTCAGGGCGCTGCACGGCCCATCCCCGGCTCCAACCCTGATAAAGGAACGCGTGACTGTAATCATGGCTGGTCATGCGACAATGGAACGTTTTTCTCGAATGAATGTGTCACGCTTGCCAAAATCGTCGACGGATCTTCGAACACGATCATAGTCGCGGAACAGTCCGGCGAAGTGAACGGACAAAACCTGACTGCCAATTATTACGGGGGCTGGCATGGCGCGCGGAATGATTCCCGGGTCAGTGGTTCCAGTTGTTCCGACTTGTGGTCGGCCGGCACGACCTGCGTCCGGTTTGCCCCGAACTCGAATATCATTCAGACCGGTGCGACCGACCGAAAATATCGCAATAACACCGTGATCAATTCACAGCACACCGGCGGAATCCATATCTTACTGGGGGACGGAAGCATTCATTTTCTCTCCGAAAATGTCGACTTCACTACGCTCAAGCAACTCTGTGTGCGATATGACGGAGTTCCCGTCGGAGAGTTCTAAGTTGTCCGCCTTCGGCATACTCTGACCCGCGTTCAATCGCTTCTGCGTATTACATGAAATTATTTAATTTCTACCAAGGAAGAAACCACCATGAGAAAATATAAAGCTCTGACTGCACTGCTGTTTGTCGCCGCCTTCGTCTGCGGCTGCGGGGCTTCCGGGCCAGTATTCAAAACCGGGACCTTAGCCGGAACGGCAAAGATCGACGACCGTCCTTTTGACGCCGACGCAGTGTTGATGTTTCTGGATAACACATCCGGACAAGCCTATACCGCTCCGGTCGAAACGGATGGAAAGTTTACTGTCGAAGAAAAGGTCCGAGTCGGAACCTATACCGTTTATCTCGCGCCGAAACCACAGGCACCAGACGATCCTGAAATGCAGCCGACAGGAGTCACCATGGATACCTCAATGCCGGATAAATACTGGAACGAGGCAACCAGCGATCTCAAGGTAACCGTCAAAGAAGGAGAAAATACTCCCACGATCGTCTTCAAGAAAGGGTAAATTGATCGAGAGTTTCCTCGAGAAAATTGCCTGATCCTGATGATCGCGTGAAAGTCATCGGCATTTTATTCACCAGTCCTGCTGAATGTTCATCTGCGGTGCCGTTCGTGGTATGTGGTAGGATTGGTGTGCCGGTGGTTTGGTATCTCGCTCGTGTAAAAACCGACGGGTAGTGCCGATCGGCTCACTGATTGGGATGGTGATTGTTTTGGAGCAATCTCATTGCATTCGAAAGTTTCTGCGGGCGGCCACATAGGGCCGGACCCTAATTTTTTGAGGATGAATTCGTGTTTGTGAAACAGATCTTCGTTAACGGCGTGGGAGGGTCAAGGGAGCATTGCCAATTTTCTCTGGGAACGTCATGTGATCTCCCGGGATGGCTTAATGAAGTTCTGGGATTGCAAAGTGAAGTCTTGCGATGTCGTTTGATAACAATGGTGCATGGGAGCAGTGCTTCGGAAAATATGGCTGAAATAAGCGGGTTTTGTAGTACTGATTTTCTCAGTGATTCGGAAACGTCAACTGAACCCGTAGTGCTCACTCGCGCGCCCGACTTTATCTCCGCATGATCATGCCGACTGCCGTGATACGGTCAAGACGGATTTATTCAGCTGGACGATCTGAAATTTCAGCAGTGAGAATATTGAACCATAAAGGAGATCGGGTTACTCCGAAATTTTCACCGAAATCTTGCCGCTATTGTCAGCCAATTCATGCCAGTCATCGCGGCACCTTAGAAACAGTTTCCCAGTGGCGGGCGCCTGAAAACGGCCCGTCTCTCCCAATTCAAACTCGTCGCTGAGTTCGTACTCGTCGTTCTCGTTTTCCAGCAGTATAACGCCGACCAGCGTTCCCTGCCCGGCATCATCGCCATTCGCAGTAACCCGTTCGGCATCGCTGCTGGTTTTCCATTCTCCATCTGCGGAAAACTGATATTCGATCCCTGCTTCTACCAGCGTTCGAGAAGCCTGCCAGCCTTGATTGGCTTCGATTTTCGACGTCAGCGGACGAACAGAATTCGGCTTGCGAAATTTCGTTTTCCAGTCCCATTGACAGAGGTCACAACGATAGCCCTGGTCAAAATGCTTCAGGAAAAACAGATACTCAAACGATATTTCCCGAGCCATTGATCCATAGGTTTTATTGAACGAAGCCGGTTTATTCATCAACAGCCCCAGTCCTAAAGGACGGAACCGGGGCGCATAATTCGGGTTGGTCGCCAGCAGATGGCACAAGGCCCACCGCCAGCAATAATTCTGCCAGGAGTCGCCGGTCGTTTCTCTGGAATTGACAATCTCATTCAGGCTTTTGGGCTCGCTGCGCTTGATGTAATCAATCACATAACGTTCACAGCTCACCGAGAGAGGCTGACCTTTTTTCGGAACGACTTTCCAGTTGTTTCCCATCTCGGCCATGCCTTCGCTGTACCAGACGGGGCCTGTTCGACCGAAATTCTGCGCACAGTAAGCATGTACTGCTTCATGCTGCGGCGTCCCTCGACTAGCGGTCGCATACACAATCGATTTGGCGGCGACAATCTGCCGACCTCGATAGGTGGTCTGGCTCATCGTCACGCCACCGCCGCCCGCTATCGAGCGAAACCCGGCCGGATGCAAGCTGCCGGGAGGCCAGTTGGCCAGATCTTTTACCACATAACACTCAATCACCCGGCGATTCGGACTGCCCCAGTATGTCGAAATGATGACCAGCATCTTTTCCAGGCGTTCCAGCAGATCCCGCGCTTCGTCAGGAGGCAAGTCGGTATGAATCAGAAAATTTTTCGAACGGTAATCAGCGGGAGCCAACTGCTCTGAAGCGTTCTTTCCGGTCCTGTTTCGTTTTCCCTGTGCAGCTAAACTTTCGACAAAAGCTGTCGTCAAGCAAAGCACAACGATCAAAGCCCCGGCGATTCGTCTTCTCTTCAATGTTTCAACCAGATCCACAAACGATCATCCTTACTACTTGATTCAGCCCGACCTTGTGATTTACTGAAAACCTCTTGAAAGAAGCCTGATTCTATCTTAACAAGCCTTTCAGGCAAAAGAAATTGCTACCCGAAACAGGCAAGAACGCATCCTAAACGCTTGATATGTCTGCTCTCCCCCTTTACTCTGAAACGAAACCGTTTATAAAGAAGGTTTATTTTATTTGCCCTTTGCACAAGAGTAAGAGGTTTTCTCTATGAAATATCTAACGCAGATTCGAGTCGGTTTTCTACTGTTTCTGATTTCCAGTGCCGCTTTCTTACAGCCAGAACAGTCTTTTGCTGAGGAAGCACTCTGGAAAGCCGGTTCTGCGAGTGTGGTGATCACCCCTGAAGAAAACCTCTGGATGGCCGGTTATGGCGGCCGCAAAGCCCCCGCGGATGGCAAAATTCATGATCTGTGGATGAAGGTTCTCGTGATCGAAGCCCGCGACGGGCATCGCGGTGTCATCGTTTCCACGGACACACTCGGAATTCCCCAGTCGATTTACAATAACGTCTGTGCGGCGCTGAAGAAAAAATTCAACCTCGACCGCAGCCAGATCATGCTCAACAGTTCTCACACTCACTGCGGCCCTGTGTTACGCGGTGCACTACATGACATTTATCCGCTCTCTCCAGACCAGATTAAAAAGATCGGCGCTTATTCCGATAAGCTCGAACAACAGTTGGTCGATGCCGTCGGAACGGCAATCAGCAAACTGGAACCGGCCACGCTCTGGTCGGGAGAAGGCTTTACCAGCTTCGCTGTCAATCGCCGCAACAACATGGAACCGGACGTTCCCAAACTCAGAAAAGCAGATGATCTCAAAGGCCCTATCGACCATAGCGTGCCCATTCTGGCCGTCAAAGATAAAGACGGTAAATTAAAAACCATCGTCTTCGGCTATGCCTGCCACAATACCACACTGGGAATCCAGAAATGGTGCGGCGACTATGCCGGTTTCGCTCAATACGACCTGGAAGCGATGTTCCCCGGCGTGACCGCTATGTTCTACATGGGCTGCGGAGCCGACCAGAACCCGCTCCCCCGCCGCACACAGGAACTGGCTGAATCCTACGGCTCACGCCTGGCGCATGCGGTTGCCGACACCGTTCGCCTGCCCATGGTCGAACTGGACCCGGAATTGAAAACGGAAATTGAAATCATCGATATCAAGCTGGGTGATGCCCCTACAAAAGAAGAACTGGAAAAGCTTGCCGCCGGTAATCCCAGTTCCTACCGAACCCGCTGGGGATCTCGGCTGCTGAAACAGCTCAACTCTGGCAAACCGTTCATGACTTCATACCCGTTTCCCGTCCAGGTCTGGCGATTGGGAAAGACACAACTCTGGATCACCATCGGTGGCGAAGTCGTCGTGGATTATGCACTGGGAATGAAAAAAGAGTTTGGCAATTCCACCTGGGTCACCGGCTACTGTAATGATGTGATGGCTTACACCCCTTCACTACGAGTCCTCGAAGAAGACGTTCCGCCCCGTAAATCATCTCGCTGGGGTTATGAAGGAAACACATCGATGGCCGTCTATGGTTTGCCTGCCAATCGCTGGTCCGATGAAATTGAGGACAAAATTGTCGAAAGTGCCCGGCGGCAGGTCAAAAAGGTCCGCAATGGAAAATAGACCCGGTCTGCGGTAGAATCCCCTTTTCAGTCCCGACTTTTACGGCCAAACGCCAGCTTCTAGGGATGTTTTGCGTTTTTGACGGCCCTGCCGTTTGTCGATCGGGATACGACTCTCTAGAATGCAGCATATTCAGATCTGCAAAGAAACTTAAATAAACACAGGTTCCCTGTGGCAACCTGAAATTGAAATTTATCCATTTTACGTAGCACTGAGGAGAGATTAATGGCTTCCGGAAATCCTTTTGGCGCGGAAGGTCAATTAAAGGCAGCTGGTAGTGAATTCACTTACTACCGTTTACAGAAACTCATCGACGATGGCATTGGAAATATTGAAGCCCTACCTTATTCGATTCGTGTGCTGCTCGAATCATGTCTACGAAACGTTGATGGTTTCGTAGTTAATGAATCCGACGTCAACAACCTGGCCAACTGGAGTGCTGAATCTCCCAATCCGGTAGAAGTCCCTTTCAAACCCGGTCGCGTCGTCCTGCAGGACTTCACCGGCGTGCCCGCTGTTGTCGACCTTGCCGCTCTCCGCAGTGCCATGGTCCGTCTGGGCGGTGATCCTCAGAAAATCAATCCGCTCGTACGCTGTGACCTGGTCATTGACCACTCGGTACAGGTCGACGAATTCGCAACCAGACTCTCGCTGCAGCACAACGTTGAAAAAGAGTTCGAACGCAACCAGGAACGATATCAGTTCCTGCGTTGGGGACAGCAGGCACTGAATAACTTCGGCGTCGTGCCACCCGCCACTGGAATTGTGCATCAGGTTAACCTCGAATATCTGGCCAAAGCGGTCCTCACCAAAGACGGCGTCGCTTATCCCGACAGTCTGGTCGGAACCGACAGCCACACTACCATGATCAACGGCTTGGGCGTCGTTGGCTGGGGAGTCGGCGGCATCGAAGCTGAAGCCGTCATGCTCGGACAACCGATTTACATGCTGACCCCGGAAGTCGTTGGTTTCAAACTCAGTGGAAAACTTCCCGAAGGTGCGACTGCGACCGACCTGGTGCTGCGTATCGTGCAAATGCTGCGAGAGCATGGCGTCGTTGGTAAATTCGTCGAGTTCTTCGGTCCCGGCCTATCGAACATGAGTCTGGCAGACCGAGCCACGATCGCCAATATGGCTCCTGAGTACGGAGCCACCATCGGCTTCTTCCCCGTCGACGACGAAACGTTGAATTACATGCGTCGTACCGGACGGACCGATGCCGAGGTCGATCTGGTCGAACGCTATTACAAAGAACAAGGCATGTTCCGTACTGACAGTTCGCCCGAACCGAGCTTCACCAGTCAGCTGCAGCTTGATATTTCCACCATCGAAGTTTCCCTCGCCGGCCCCAAACGTCCGCAGGACCGCATTGCTCTGACCGATATGAAATCACACTGGCACAGTGATCTCAGTAAGACGTTTGGCAAAGAGGACCCTTCTCCAGTCAGTGTCGCCGTCGAATACAATGATCAGAATTTCAATCTGAAAGACGGTTCCGTTGTCATCGCTGCGATTACCAGTTGTACCAATACCAGTAACCCCTCCGTAATGCTGGGTGCGGGACTCCTGGCGAAAAAAGCTGCTGAAAAAGGGCTTACACGCAAACCGTGGGTTAAAACCAGTCTGGCTCCCGGAAGCCGCGTTGTTACAGATTACCTGGAAAAAGCCGGTCTGACTCCTTACCTCGATCAACTCGGCTTCAACTTGGTCGGCTACGGCTGTACAACCTGTATCGGCAACAGTGGTCCCCTGCCCGCACCGATTTCCAAAGCCATTAACGACAATGATATCGTCGCAGCCGCCGTCCTCTCCGGTAACCGGAACTTCGAAGGTCGTATCAGCCCCGATGTGCGAGCCAACTACTTGGCCAGCCCGCCGCTGGTCGTCGCATACGCTCTGGCAGGCACCACCGATATTGATCTCAGCACTGAACCCCTGGGTCAGGATCAAGACGGCAACGATGTTTTCCTGAAAGATGTCTGGCCTTCTCAAGCTGAAGTCAACGAAACAATGGAATCGGCCATCAATCCCGAAATGTTCCGTGACGAGTATGGTAAAGCGACCGAAGGTTCTCCTGAATGGCAGGCCATCAACGGTGGCGACGGCGACATCTTCGAGTGGGATGAAAAAAGCACCTACATCCAGGAGCCGCCGTTCTTCGTCGACATGCCCGAGACTCCCGCGCCCATCAGTTCCATCAACGGAGCCCGCGTGCTGGTCTCCGTCGGTGATTCGGTAACAACCGACCATATTTCTCCCGCCGGTGCTATCAAAGCCGATTCCCCAGCCGGGAAATATCTGCAGGAGCATGGTATCACTCCCGAAAACTTCAACAGTTACGGCAGCCGCCGCGGTAATGACCGGGTGATGACGCGGGGAACTTTTGCAAACATTCGTCTCAGTAATCTGCTGGCTCCCGGAACCAGCGGCGGTGTCACCACCTATCTGCCGACCGGCGATCAGACTTCGATTTACGAAGCATCGCTCAAATACAAAGAAGCCGGTACACCCCTGGTCGTACTAGCTGGCGGCGATTACGGCATGGGCTCATCTCGCGACTGGGCTGCGAAAGGAACGTTCCTGCTCGGCATCAAAGCCGTGATTGCCACTTCCTTCGAGCGTATTCACCGCTCGAATCTGGTCGGCATGGGCGTGCTGCCTTTGCAGTTCCGTGACGGAGAAAGCCGCGAAGAACTAGGACTCGACGGTACAGAAACTTATGACATTGAGCTGGACGACAACCTGAAACCAGGTCAGGCCATTCGTGTGACCGCCACCAAAGAAGACGGCACGCAGGTTCTGTTCACAGCACAATGTCGCGTGGATACCCCTGTCGAAGTCGAATACTATCGCAACGGCGGCATCCTGCATAAAGTCCTTCGCGATCTGGCACAAGCCTGATCATCGAATTGATGGAATCTGCATACGAAACCGATTTGATTGTTGAGGAATATCTGGATGGTTCCCGCATCGATCGGTTTCTCAGCCGCCATTTCAGAAATTATTCGACGCAGCGTCTGCAGCGCATCGTGCAGGCCGGTTTTGCCAAAGTCAACGGCACGCCGGCTGGCCCGCTGCAACGCGTCTTTCGCGGACAACAAGTCAATATTGTTCTGGCCGAACCTCCCGATAAAACTTATGAGCCCGAACATCTGCCGCTCGAAATTCTGTTTGAAGATGCGTGGCTGATCATCGTCAACAAGCCTCCCGGTATGATCGCGCACCCTGCAGGAAATATTCTCTCAGGTACCGTCGCCAATGCACTTCAATATTATCTGGATCAGCAGACCGGTCTGCGCAGCCTGTTACGTCCGGGCATCGTCCATCGGCTTGATCAATTTACCAGTGGTATTCTGATCGTCGCCAAAGAGCACTTGGCGCATCGCGGCCTGTCGATTCAATTTCAGAAAAATCAAATCAGCAAAGCCTATCTGGCCATTGTGCGTCACAACCCAAAACAGGACTCATTTGAAAACGGTGCCGCCATCGGCGAACACCCCACACAAACCGGCGTCTGCATGTCAACACACCCGCAGGCACTACGTGCCAAAACCGCGTTCACCCGATTTGAAGTGCTGGAACGATTTCAAGATCACGCGCTCGTACGGGCGTTTCCCCAAACGGGTCGGCTGCATCAGATTCGCGTACATTTGGCTGATCTCGGATTTCCGATTATTTCCGATGACTTTTATGGCAACGATGAACGGCTGCTCGCAGACCTGAATCTGATCAACAGACAGGCGCTGCACGCCGAACAGATTGAGTTCGCCCATCCGGTCACTGGTCTGCGGATGAAAATAGCTGCAGGAGCACCTGATGATTTCCATCAGGCACTCGAACGGCTACGGAATACCTGACACGTTCAGCGAATATGTAATCATCAAAATCAAACATACTCGGTCTGCATGGCCTTCGAGAAGCTAACAACAGTCCGACTTCAAACTATACTTCTACGGCTTCCGGCTCATCCAGTTCGGCCTGATTTACCTCTTCAGCTTCTGTCTCAGCGGGTGAGTCTGTATTTGCTTTAGTAAGTTGAGACTCTTCAAATAGACGATCCAGGCTCATTTTTTCAAACGCATCAAAGGCAGCGACCTTATAACATTCTGCCATCGTCGGATAATTGAACACAGCATTCCGGAAATACTCGATTGTCCCATCCAGCGACATCACAGTCTGTCCGATGTGTACGATCTCTGTTGCCGATTCACCGATGGCATGGATTCCCAGAATTTTTAACGTTTCCCGATGGAACAAAATTTTCAACATCCCGTCACGGTCGCCGGAAATCTGTCCCCGCGCGATTTCGCGATAACGGGCCGCTCCCACTTCATAGGGGATATGCTCCTCGGTTAACTGCTGTTCTGTTTTTCCGACCATTGAAATTTCAGGGATCGTAAATAAGCCGTAAGGCATCAGGTCAAATGCTTCAAATGGTTCATTAAAGGCATTGCAGACCACGCGCCGACCCTGTTCCATCGACACACTCGCCAGAGCCGGGAAACCGACAATGTCACCGGCACCGTAGATGTGAGGAACCCAGGTCTGATGCTCTTCGTTGCACCACAGTCGGCCACGCTCATCGGGTTCCAGACCTGCGGCCTGAAAGTTTAATTCGTCCGCATCACCGACACGACCAACGGTATATAATACCGAATCAGCAACCAGTCTCTTACCGCTCTCCGTCTGAACGGCTGCCATCGTATCAGAAAAACGTTCGATCCCCACCACTTCTTCTCCCATCCGGAAGACCATCCCCAGAGAACGGGCATGGTGAATCAGGGCATCAATAATTTCACGATCGCAGAATTCCAGTAAATGTTCTCGTCCATCCAGAACCGTTACTTCGACTCCCAGTGTCGCAAACATAATTGCGTATTCGATACCAATCACACCGCCGCCGACGACAATCATCGATCTGGGGATTTCTTTCAGATCGATGATTTCGTCGGAATCGAAGATTGTTTTACCATCAAAGGGAATGTGAGGAGGACGGGAAGGCTTCGTTCCGGTCGCTACCAGAATATGATCCCCATACAAAATTTTGCGTCCTGTTTCGCCATCCACGGCTACTTCATGCGGACTGACGAATTGGGCCTCACCAATGAAGATTTCCACGCCGTTTCGTTCCAGCTGATCATGGATAATTTCCAGTTCATGTTCGGCAACATCAGCCAGCTTTAGACGCAGGTCCTGCATTGTGATGCGGCGTTTTCGGCGATACCACTTGCTGTACACATCGCGATGACGATACCCGGTCAGGTACAGAATGGCTTCTCGCATCGTTTTCGACGGGATCGTACCTTTGTGCAGGCAGACACCACCCATTCCACGAAAGTTGCGTTCAATAATCGCAACCCGCTTGCCAAGTTTTGAGGCGGCAATCGCAGCTTTATGCCCAGCGGGACCACTTCCAATTATCACAATGTCGTATTTCATAGCACCAATCTCTATGTGACCGATTTAATTCTTCAACATCAGATCGTTTCACCATAATGTTAATCCAAGAAGTCTGAGTAGACTTTTCCGTGTAATCAACCTACTCTTTCTTCGTCCCTCGGATTGCTTAGAGAAGATATAAAGATTGAAGCAATCCTTGAAACAAGCTATTTTGCGTATGTGTTGACGGTTATACTGATTGTCTCGCTCAAGGAAACACCTCACTAACGGGGAAATTCCTCCCGTCAGGAACAACGAGTGCTCCTGTCTGGCCTGAATACTGTTCCGCGTTATGATGACCTGCAAAGGGAACTGCTGATGAACCATCTGAACCGTAAGATCTGGGATGTACCAGAAAACGAACACACACCTGAAGCGGTCTTTCAGAATCGCAAAGCACATCGTCGTGAATTCTTGAAACTCATGGGATATGGATTGGGCATCGCTGGTTTTGCCGACCTGCTCTCTGGTTGTGAACAGGCCACGCAGGAAGAAATCGAAAAAGCGGGCGCCGTTGAGCCACTGCCAGATGCGCTGCAAGGAGTCTATCCGGCTCCGCGCAATGAAGCCTTCAAATATGGACGTCCCGAAACCAAAGAAATCGAAGCCGTCGAGTTCACTAACTTTTATGAATTCACAGGGCCAACGTCCAAGGAATCCTGGAAATACGTCGGGAAGTTCGAAACCTCTCCCTGGGCGGTCACGATCGAAGGAGAATGCGCCAAGCCGCGCACGTTTGACATCGATGATCTGTATAAAGAGATGAAATTCGAAGAGCGGGATTACCGCCATCGCTGCGTAGAAACCTGGGCCATGTGTGTTCCCTGGACCGGCTTTCCCCTGGCAAGTTTATTAAAACTGGTCGAGCCCAAGACAACGGCAAAATTCGTTGCCTTTGAAACCTTCGACAAACCTAAACAGGCCCCTTACATGGAATCCAGCGGCACTGGTACCTGGCCCTGGCCTTACACCGAGGGGTTAAGTATTGAAGAAGCGATGAACGACCTCACATTTATCGCGACCGGCCTGTATGGAAAACCGCTCCTGAAACAAAACGGGGCTCCCATTCGACTGGTCGTTCCCTGGAAATACGGCTTCAAGTCCGGCAAATCAATCGTGAAAATCAAACTGACTTCCGAGCAGCCGAAGACGTTCTGGAACACCATCAATCCTAATGAATACGGGTTTGTCGCCAATGTAAACCCCGACGTATCCCACCCCCGCTGGAGCCAGCGCACCGAATGGATGCTGGGAACCGAAAAACGCTATGACACCAAGATCTATAACGGCTACGGCGAATATGTTGGCGGGCTGTATAACAGCTAAAACAGCTTGGAAATCTAAGTAATAAAGAGTTCTTTCATCACTCGCGAACGAAACAAATCGTCGTAGGAGAGGTGCCTGTGTGCTTGCCCGCCTGGTGAGTTGCTGTTGTTATGGTTCTTGTCATGGGACCGGCGAAAACTTCGCACGTCATTTCGCTTTCAACGTCGATACCGCGGGTCGCCACACAGGGCGACCCCTACATTAAATAAATGGCCATTAATCAACATCGCGCACTAAAAAAGCCGGGGAGGAAAAATTCTCCTCCCGGCTTTGATCGTTTTTTAAATTGCCATCAGCCGACGACAACTGGCTTAGTCGTTTGATGAGAACATCATCACAAGCCGCAGCACATACCAGAAGAGTGTCGCAACAGCAGCAAACAAAGCCAATGAGGCCGACACGTATTGATTGGTTGAGTAGTGATGCAGAATGTTCGATGTGTCATACAGAATGAAACCACTCATCAGAAGGATCATCGCACCGGTAAAGAAGAGTCCCAATGAGAAGCCGAAAAAAGCACTGCCGATGGCAATTCCAATTGCGGCAAACATAGCGATCGTCAGAAAACCGCCCATGAAGGAGAAATCTGCTCCTGTCACAAATACATAGGCAGTCAGTCCACCGAAGATACAGAGAGTCACGACTGCCGCTACCGGAATAACATGGGCCTCAGGGTTAAATTGACTTGCGATCAGTAGGATCGGTACAAAAATGATCGCTTCCACAAAAATATACAGCCCCAGACCAGCATATTGAGTGCCCAGTGATTTGGCACTCGAAGCCATCGAACTGGCAAGCCAACTGGCCCCCAAGAAGGCGATTAGAATCATCCATGGACTAACACTGAACAGTCCCATAATGGGCTGCACTAAGGCAGGCGTATTAAGGATCACAAATTCCAGCCCCATAAAGGCCAGAATCGCCCCTGCCAGGTGCATGTAGGTCTTACGGATAAATGTGGCGCGTTCGGAAGCAATTGCGTCAATGGCAAACATGCCGCCGCCCGCCGTTGTGTCCTGGTCGTAATAATCAGGATTGTAGTTATTCATTGACAGTCTTCTCCAGTATGTGAGATGGGATGTTCCAGACGAACACAGTTTGGTCATCAAATATTATAGTGTCGCGCTCAACAGCTGCATACAAGCAGTTTCCGCGAGGCACGACAATTATAGGTCGCGGTGCACATAATTCAAGCACCAGCTGATTTACTTAAGCTGTTTTGCAGTTTCCAGTGCGACTGACACTCCCGCCGGAGCAACCTGTGGGTTTGTTGTGCCTGCCTGCAAGTTCTGGTATGTCATACAATAGTCTACGTCAGAGATTCCAACGAATTCTAGAAAAATCGTGTGAAAGCTTACGAAATTTTTGATGAAATGAACGATTTAAATTCAAGAAAAAGCAACCAAAAGTGGGAATTCTGGATCGATGTGGGCGGGACATTTACGGACTGTATCGCCCGGTCTCCGGAAAATGAGTTCACTCCCTTTAAGACTCTTAGTTCGGGCATTACCAAAGGGCGAATTCAACAAATCTGCGATCCGACTACAATTGTCGACCCCTCCCGCACCGGAGACCCGGCAGAGTTCTGGCAAGACTATCAAATCGAATTTCTGAATGAAGAGGGACAACCCATTCATTCGGCACAAGTGACGACCTTTGACACCACAACCGGCACTCTCGCGTTGACTGCCCCCCTGCCTGCGACAGTCAAAGAATACGCCGGCTACGAACTCTCGTCAGGCGAAGAAGCTCCGGTCCTGGCAATTCGCTGGATTCTCGGCCTGAAAAAGTCAGACACGATCTCCCATGTCAGTGTCAAACTGGGAACCACGCGCGGCACCAATGCCCTGCTCACCCGCAATGGCGCCCGCACCGCATTCATCACCACAAAGGGTTTTGCCGATGTCCTGTTAATCGGTAATCAAGACCGCCCCCGTCTGTTTGATCTTGTCATTCAGAAACCGGAGCCTTTGTTCGAAACTTCAGTGGAAATCGAGGAACGCATTGACGCGGAAGGCACTGTGCTTCACGCCCCCAATCCTGAACAAATTCGTCAACAACTTCAGGATCTCAAAGCAACGGAAGTAGAATCACTGGCAATCTGCCTCTTGCATTCCTTCGCCAACCCCGACCACGAAGAACTGGTTGCCCGCATTGCAGAAGATATCGGCTTTGAGGAAATCAGTGTTTCCAGCCGTCTCTCCCCGCTGATTAAAATCGTCTCCCGCGGCGATACGACGGTCATGGACGCTTATCTGAATCCGATCCTCAAAGACTACATCAAAAAACTCCGTGCGCCACTTCAGAACTGCGATCTCAAACTGATGACCTCCGCCGGTGGTCTGGTTGATGCCGCACATTTCGTTGGCAAAGACAGTATTCTCTCCGGCCCTGCGGGGGGGGTGATTGGATACTCCCGCGTGGCAGAAATCGCCGGGTTTCCAAAATCGATCGGCTTTGACATGGGAGGCACCAGCACCGATGTCTCGCGTTTCGACGGCACATACGAGCGCGAATTTGAAACCCGTAAAGCGGGTGTGCGTATCGTAGCTCCGATGTTGAGCATCGAAACTGTCGCCGCGGGCGGCGGAAGCATCTGTGGCTTCGACGGCATCAAACTGCACGTCGGCCCCGACAGTGCGGGTGCAAATCCGGGACCGGCCTGTTATGGACGAGGCGGGCCGCTTACCGTAACCGACCTGAATCTGTATCTCGGCAAAATTATCCCCGCCCGGTTTCCTTTTGCCCTGGATCGCAGTGCCGTCGAACAGCGACTCACACAGCTTTGTGAGGAAATCGCTGCGTCCCCCATGGGGAAAACCTACACGCCCCTCGAACTGGCCGAGGGTTTTCTGCAAATCGCCAACGCCAATATGGTTCGCGCCATTCGGAATATCTCCGTGGCCCGCGGCTATGATCCGGCTGACTATGTGCTGGTCAGCTTCGGCGGTGCTGGCTCTCAACACGCCTGTGCGATTGCCCGGGCACTGGGAATCCATGAAGTTCTGATTCACCCCTATTCAGGAATTTTAAGCGCTTTTGGAATTGGACAAGCCGACGTGCGACGGTTCGGCCAACAGTCGGTCCTGAAGCTCTGGTCGGCTGAACTCAAGCAGGAACTGAAGGCCCGCTTTGACACACTTGATCAAAGCGTGCACGAAGAAGTCCGCGTCGAAGGAATTCCCCCCGAACGCATCAACGAACCAGAACATTCGCTCGAAATGCGTTACCTGGGCACCGACGCCACGATTCAGATTCGCTGTCAGGCAGACGCGGATGAATTGACGGCCTTCGAGCAGGAACACCAGCGGCTCTATGGCTACATTCACAAAAGTCGCGCCGTTGAAGTCACCGCACTGCGAACCGAAATTGTGGGACAGATGGAAGAGCCGAACCTGCCTGCTGCGGAACTGATTTCGCGGGTTCCAACTCCACTGGAAACAGTGGAGACCTGTTTTCAGGGAACACTCCAGCAATCGGCCGTCTATCTGCGAGATGAATTGCAACCGGGCGACCAGATCTCCGGACCTGCCATCATTTGCGAGGCGATTTCGACTGTGATCATCGACCCCGGCTTTGATGCCGAAATTTTAGCACGCGGCGAAACGCTGATTCGTGAGACCTCTCAAAACACAGGCACGCATCACGACATCAGCACCGAAGCCGACCCGGTGATGCTGGAGATTTTCAATAATCTGTTCGCTTCGATCGCCGAACAAATGGGGATCACACTTCAGAAAACCTCAATCTCCACCAACGTAAAAGAACGACTCGATTTCAGTTGCGCCGTCTTCTCATCGAATGGCGATCTGGTCGTGAATGCCCCGCACATTCCCGTGCATCTGGGCGCGATGAGTGAAACCGTGAAACGCATCATCGCCGATAACCCGGATCTTGCGACCGGCGATGTCTTCGTCACCAACGATCCCTATCGCGGCGGGTCGCATCTGCCTGACGTAACCGTTATTACTCCCGTGCATCATCCGGAAACCAGCGAGTTATTATTCTTTACAGCCAGCCGCGCCCATCACGCGGAAATCGGGGGCATCGTGCCCGGCAGTATGCCCCCGTTCTCAAAAACACTGGCTGATGAAGGGGTGTTGATTCGCAATTTCAAACTCGTCGATCAGGGTGTTTCGCGAGAAGACGAACTACGTGCATTACTTCAGTCCGGCGAGCACCCGTCCCGCTCGATCGCAGACAATCTGGCTGACGTCTCCGCACAGGTCGCCGCTAATAATTGCGGCGTCACTCTGCTGAACGATCTGGTTCGCCGCTATTCTCTGCCGGTCGTACAGGCCTATATGATTCATATCCAACAGGCGGCAACACAAAAGATGCAACTGGCCCTCGATCAGATTGAAGACGGCGTTTATTCCTTTACCGATCATCTGGATAACGGCGCCCCGCTCTCAGTAAACATCACAATCCAGGGGACATCCGCTACTGTCGACTTTACCGGAACGGGTCCCGTACTCGAAACCAATCTGAATGCAAACCGGGCGATTGTGAATGCAGCGGTGCTGTATGTGTTTCGTTGCCTGATTCAGGAAGACATTCCCCTCAATAGCGGCGTGTTGGCGCCCATCAAAATTATTCTGCCTGAGTGTTTTCTGAATCCCCCTGAACGAGAGACGCCGGCGGAATGTGCAGCGATGGTCGGCGGTAACGTGGAAACTTCACAACGAACGGTCGATACTTTACTGGGTGCCTTGAACAAAGCAGCCGCCAGCCAGGGTACGATGAATAACCTGACGTTCGGCGACGAGACCTTCGGCTATTATGAAACGATTTGCGGCGGCAGTGGCGCAACGGCAGATCATGATGGCACCGATGCGGTACACACTCATATGACCAATACCCGGCTCACCGATGCGGAAATCATCGAACGCCGTTATCCGGTCCGGCTGCACGAATTTTCGATTCGCAAAAACTCAGGAGGTGCAGGACACCATCATGGCGGCGATGGCATCATTCGTCGGATTGAATTCCTCAAGCCTTTAAAAATCTCGCTGATCTCTGAGCGACGCGGTGAATATCCTCCCTTTGGCCTGGAAGGCGGCTTGCCTGGACAGATTGGAGAAAATCTGCTGCAGAAAGCGAACGAAACGTCCCAGGAATCTCTGGGTGGCAAGTTCTCGCTCTCAGTGGAAGCCGGTGATACACTGACGATTAAAACGCCCGGCGGCGGCGGGTTTGGAAATCCGGAATAAATTGCGGGCACTTGCCCCTGGCGGGTTCAACAATTTGTTCACCGGATCAGATCGACGAGACTCGGAATTGGGGTTGTGAATTATGTGGTTCGAGACATTATTGTCCTGATCAGCTTTGTGATTTTCGCTGACAGGCGGTAAGGTGACATTGATCGTTGTAAAACAAATTACTAACCGTTTATATTAATAATCCAAAGAAGGAACAGTACTGTGTCTGAAAACCGTCGCGCAGAAGTCGATGCCGCGTTGGCCGATGTTGATTTCGACAAATTCAATTACCAGGTCGTCTTCGAAACTTCAAAGGGAACGATCAAGATGGACTTGTATCCCGATGTCGCACCGGAACACTGCCGCAATATTATCGGCCTGACCAAGATCGGCTTTTATGATGGAATCATCTTCCATCGCGTGATTCCCGATTTCGTCGTTCAGGTCGGCTGTCCTGAGGGAACCGGAACCGGCGGACCGGGTTATACTATTGATGCCGAGTTCAACAATATTCCCCACGAAACCGGCGTGTTGTCGATGGCCCGGACAAACGATCCCAATTCGGCCGGTTCACAATTCTTCATCTGCCTGGGTCGTGTGCCTCATCTGGATAATTCTTACACGGTCTTCGGAAAGACCAGCGATGCGGATAGCGAAGCCGTCGTCCTGGAAATTGGAAACGTCGAAACCAATCACAGCGATCGTCCGCTGGAAGATGTGAAAATCATCTCATCTGAGGTCATCGCGACTGAAAAGTAAACACGATGAATGACATTCGTTCTTCTCTACACACAGGCGCACTTGTGCGACGGGCATGTCGTGAAGGAACCATCACCGGGCAAACGTCGGGGCTTGCCCCCGGCTTTGCTCAGGCGAATCTCGTGATCCTCCGCGAACAGGATGCCTTCCCGTTTCTCCGCTTCTGTCAGAAAAATCCCAAACCGTGCCCACTGCTGGAAGTCACGGAAGTCGGCGATCCTAGTCCTCACAACCTGGCAGAAAGTGCCGATCTTCGCACGGACCTGCCCCGCTATCGTGTCTGGAAACAGGGAGAGCTCGTAGAAGAACCGACTGACATCAACCACCTCTGGCGGGACGACCTGGTCTCGTTTCTCATTGGTTGTTCGTTCACGTTTGAATCCGCGTTGATCGAAGCGGGACTATCTGTCAAACATGTTGACCTCGGCGTCAATGTGCCCATGTATCGCACGACCATCGATTGTGAATCGGTGGGCATGTTTTCTGGACCACTGGTTGTTTCCATGCGTCCCCTTAAGCCAGCCGATGCGATTCGAGCCGTGCAGATCACCGGCCGTTTCCCTGCCGTACATGGTGCTCCCATCCATCTGGGATTTCCCGAACAACTGGGAATTACCAATCTGGAGCAGCCCGATTTTGGCGACGCGGTCCCCGTTGAACCGGGAGAACTCCCCGTCTTCTGGGCTTGTGGCGTGACTCCTCAGGCAGTATTGATGCAAGCCAAACCGGAATTCGCAATTACGCATAGCCCGGGATGCATGTTCGTCTCAGACCTTAAAGACAAAGATCTGGCGATCGCCTGATTATAGATCAGAAGAATCAACTCACGAATGCGATTCGATCTCGGATGATTCTCTGGCAGTCGCTTCCTGATCAGGTAAATGAATCGAACGGACGCGATAGTCTTCCCACATCAGGGAATAAGCAAAACAAGGCTCACGATCGAGAGTGAAGGCAACAGGCTGACTTTCCCAGAAGCTCATCAGGTTTCCCTGCGGCGGATTCGTATAAAGACGTCGTTTGCACTGCGGACAAACCATCCCAAAAGGAGTGGCTTGATCTTCAGCACACTGGTGCTCCAAACAAATTGTCTTCTTAGGTTCATTGCTCATACGTAACAATTATATCCGGTGGAGGAGACTCCCCTCCAGCTTATTTTTTGTTTCTCGCTCTGGAATTTACGGAAACCGAGCGAGAGCCCCACCTTTTTCAGAATTTCCCGTAAGCTTCGAAACCCCTGCATTCCTTTCAGGCCGTAAAACCCCTCTAAATGTCATGATTCCATCCGAGTTGAGAGGCAACACGGCCCGATTCCTGTAGTCGGGCCCCTTGAATCATCGCATCCTGGAAACCAGTTTGGTATAAAATATGATCTGACTTCAAGTTGCTTGTTGTGTTAGAAAAATCGCTCGTTCCTCACTTTTTGAAATACAGACTCTGGTACACGATTCATGGCAGTCAATCTCTCCGAACAATTAAAGGGTGTTCTCCCTCCCGTTATCACTCCACTAACCCCCGAACGCAGACTTGATCCCGTCTCAGCAGAATCGGTGTATCGTTTTATGCTGAAACAGGGTGCCCATGGGATTTTTCTGTTCGGAACTTCGGGCGAAGGTCCTCTGCTTCGAGAAGACGATCGGCAACAGGCAACAGATATCGCCGTTAAGGTCATCGATGGTTCTGTCCCACTCCTGGTCGGAGTGATTGCCCCAGGTACAGAGCAGATTATTGAACAGGCCAAGGTCGCCAAAGAACAGGGAGCCGACGCCATCGTTGTCTGCCCTCCCTTCTATTACCCGGCAAGTCAGAAAGACATGCTCGTCCATTACCGCACGATTCGCGAATCAGTCGACATCCCGATTTTTGCGTACGATATTCCCGTGATGACAAAAGTCAAAATCGAAATGGACACGTTAATGACGCTGGGAAAAGAAGGCACCATCATCGGCGTCAAAGACTCCAGCGGCGACGCTGTCAGTTTTCATCGACTGGTCGCCAGCAAGCCGCCGGGAATGAAACTGTTTACCGGAGCGGAAATGCTGGTGCATGCAGTCGTACTGGCTGGTGCAGACGGAACCGTTCCCGGCCTGGCAAATGTCGGTCCCGAACTGTTTGTCAAACTGTATGAAGCAGCCGCTGAAAACAATCACGAAGAAGCAGTGCGACAGCAGGAAGCCATCGTGCGTCTGTTTGAAGTTTTTGTCTGCCCTGATGGCACCATGAATGTGGGCTATATTATTGGCGCGATGAAAACGGCCTTGCGACTGCGTGGCGTAATTGAGCACGATACACTGTTCCATCCGTTCCCGGCCTGCACGCCTGAATTGATTGCGCGTACCCAAAGCATCATGCAAGAAGTAGGCTGCCTGTAACAGATCGAACCGGTGCATCGCACACTTTCACTCCCTGAACTGTTGAATTGAATTAAAAATCATGAGCGGAGTTTTAAACGAACGAGCGTGCCAACTTACAGAACACCTGCTGGCGAAAGCGGGTGAACTGAAAGTCATTCCGCATGCATTGGAGAATGGCGCAATCGTAGTCGATTGTGGAATTGAAACTCCTGCAGGAATTCAGGCCGGTCTAATCCTGTCTCGAATCTGTATGGCCGACCTCGGTCAGATTCAACTGGTTCCCGGCACACTGGAAGGACAACCGCTGCCTTATCTACAAGTACAGACAGACCATGCAGTCGAAGCCTGCCTGCTGAGCCAGTATGCCGGCTGGAAAATCGATGTCGAGAAATTTTTCGCCATGGGATCCGGGCCGATGCGGGCAGCCGCGGAAGTGGAAGACCTGTATCGCATCCTCGCATTCGGTGAGTCACCGAAAAAAACGGTTGGCGTGCTCGAAGCGAATACACTTCCCGGCGTGGCAGTAGTCGAAAAAATCTCGAAAGCAACGGGGATCGAACCCCGCAATATCGTTTTGCTTGTAGCCCCCACGTCGAGTATCGCCGGTAATATTCAGGTGATCTCGCGTTCGGTAGAGACCGCCATGCATAAGTTGTTCGAGTGCAAGTTTGATGTGCACCGAGTTCAAGCCGGGTTCGGAACAGCACCATTGGCCCCCGTCGCGAAAGATCATCTGACTGGCATCGGGCGCACCAATGATTCCATTCTTTATGGTAGTGCGGTCACGCTCTGGGTGACCGGCGATGATGCATCACTGCAGGAAATCGGGCCGACGATCCCTTCTAACTCGGCTGCCTGTTTCGGTAAACCATTTCTGGAGGTTTTCGAAGAAGCCAATCACGATTTCTATGAAATCGATCCCAGTTTTTTCAGTCCGGCAATCGTGAATTTTCAGAATCTCGATACGGGGAATATCTTTCAGTTCGGGCAAATGAATACCAAACTCTTACAGCACAGTTTCGGTTTCTAATTTTTCTGCAGACCTCTTTTTGGCGGAACAGTTTCGTGCGGATTGCCATTCTGGGAAATCAGGAAAGCTGGTACTGCGAACAACTGAGTCAAGCCGCCCATTCGCGTGGACATGATGCACGCAAAATCGAATTCCGCGACCTGGCTTCTTTGATTTCGGGAACTGCGCCGGAGCAGTGCTTCAGTTATGACGCCGCCCAGAACCAGATCGAATTGAACCAATTTGATTGTCTGATTATCCGCACGATGCCCCCCGGCTCATTGGAGCAAGTTGTCTTTCGTATGGATCTGTTGGGCCGACTGGAACAGGCAGGCGTCACCATTTTCAATTCGCCCCGCGCCATCGAGTGCGCGGTTGACAAGTATCTGACCACATCCCGCCTGGCTGCTGCGGGCTTACCTGTACCGGCGACCGCCGTTTGTGAATCATCTGAAGCTGCGATGCAGCACTTCGAGACTTTGGGAGGCGACGTCGTCGTCAAACCGCTGTTCGGCTCGGAAGGACGAGGCATCTTTCGCATCAGTGATCCCGATCTGGCCTATCGTTCTTTCCGAACCCTCGAACGCACGCAGGCCGTCATTTATCTCCAAAAGTATATCCCGCATCCTGGCTACGATCTGCGAATTTTGATTCTGAACGGCAACATAATTGGCGCCATTCGGCGGCACGGCATGAATGATTTTCGTACCAACATTTCGCGTCAGGGACAGGCAGAATCTTACCAGCCTTCTGACCAGGAAGTGGAACTGGCCGTCCGCGCTGCGGAGTTGACTCAGGCGACATTTGCCGGCGTCGACCTGCTTTGTCCAGCCGATGCTCCTGAAAATCTGTCTTTGCTGGAAGTCAACGCAGTCCCGGGCTGGCGCGGCTTTCAATCTGCGACAAATATCGATGTCGCTGCGCTGGTGATTGAATATCTGGAGCAGAAACGAAACAATAGGCCTACTGTATAACCATCAATTTTGAGTATTCTGAAAAGACCAACGACATGGAATTAAACGCACTGTTAACCGCCCTGCAAACACATCTGCCCGAGATCCTCCGCTGGTCCGGTGCCATCGCCAAACGTCTGCGACACTTCAATATCGCCGTCGAAAACAAAACGTCGGGAAGTGCGTTGACCGATGCACTTACCTTGGCTGACCTGACGCTGCAGGAATTAATCGTAGCTGCACTACGTGACCGTGATCCGATCTTTCTGCAATGCCGAATCGAAGCTGAAGAAAAGACCGGAGACCTCAATCGGTTTTCAGAAGACGCGCCTTATGTACTCTCGATTGATCCGATTGATGGCACAAAACAGTATCGCGACAAAACAGCGGATGGCTACTGCGTGATGATTCACCTGCGTGACAGTGAAACCGTTCATTATTCACTCGTTTATATTCCAGAAACCGGCGAACAGGGAACCTGGGTCGAAGCCGTTCATCAGCGCGTGGTCTGTGGTCCGGATGATTTCAGCCGCCCCGCCCGTGACGTACTGGATGCAATGCCTGCGATCGATCCCAAATCACGCCCCGATTCTTCTCAGATCTATCTGATCGGATTTCAAGACGAAGATACTTCCAACGCGCAGCTTGTGACAGAAGCCGGTCTGAAGGGAGTCCCCCCGGAAGAAATGCCGGGGAGCATTTACGATCATCTGGCAACCGGCGCATTTGGTGGCTCATTGATTCATACTCCCAACGTTTACGACTTCCCCGTTTCGTTGCACATCGCCCGTATTCTGGGAGGCGACGCCGTCTGGGTACATAATGGGGAACCAGTAAATTTCCACGAACACTGGCTGGATGAGCGGGCCGACATGTTACGGCTGCCGGGGATCACCGCCTGTAGTGCGAACCCACAAACGTTGAAAACACTCTGTGAACTGGCAAAAGACTGGAGCCCGGTTCGTTACAAAGATTGAATGGCTTCTGCCTCCAGAGGCTTGGTAGCTTCAACAATGATGCCGCCCAGCCTGAGGAACTGATGGATTGGCGTAAACCAGTGCTGCTCTTTCCAGGGCAATCCTGAATCTTCAAATGCCTGCTTCAGTTCAACCCGATTGTAAGTACGGCATTTCCAGGTTCGACTATTTAACATGCCTGAGAATTTATCTTCAGTCGCCAGCAGAAACAGACTGCCTCCCGGTTGCAAAACACGATAGATCTCGGAGAGCCCATCGCGAGGATCGGAAACGTATTCCAGCACCCAACCACATGTTACACAATCAAAAGATTCATCACGAAACGGCAGCTTGGTCAGATCGGCTGAAAGATAGTTCGGTCGCGCACTATCCATTCGATTTCGCGCACGTTTCAGCATCTGGTGCGACAAATCACAGGCAACCAGGCGTGCCTCAGGATGAGTTTCACGTAGTAAGTGTCCGAGAATCTGGCCAGCCCCAGACCCGATATCCAGGATGCTGCGAAATTCTGTAACATCAAATCGACGGGTTTTGATAATGCGGCCAACCAGCGGATCGTGTAGCGATAATTTACTCGCCAGATATAACACAGCTCCCGCGGGACCATCATAAAGTTTTCGCGTGGTTGATTGAAACTGGTTTTGATCAATTTGATCTCCACCACCAAACTCAATCAGAGATCGCAAAGATTTTTTTAAGCGTAACCGTTTGGGATTGGGTTTTTCAGGAGAACTTAATGGAGCCATAGTTCGTGATACTTGTGAAACCTGGAGAAAAATTTTGTCGAATAAAAATGAATTTCGAAAATCAAATCGAGATCATCTTAACCAACGGGTCACCAAAAATCGTGATGATTTCCCGAATTCTTAAAAATCGCTAAAGAACACATTCTTCATAAGCATCATAAATGCTCCAATCATAATAACTTAAGAGGGGGTATTATTCCAGCAGCTTGAACAATGCAAATTCGCCGGTTATGATCACTCATATTGAGACATTTTTAAATCAGTCGTTCCCAAGCTGTTACACCTTTATCGTGATTCGTTGCGGGCCTGAAAATCTTATCTTTTTGACCGTTGAATTGCGCCAGATACACAATTTCTGCAAGAAATTTAAGGCTCAAATTGTTCATGACCGAACGGATCAATCTAAAACAGACTGACGATATCCGCGATGTGATTCACCTGGCAGTGCAATACCTGGCAAAAGGCGGGTTAGTCGCTTTTCCGACCGCTACAGCGTATGTGATTGCAGGTCAGTCTCTTAGTACCTCGGCTATGTCGAGTCTGCGTGCGTTTTCCCAGACGGATGAACCATTGGTCCTGTGTGTTAAAGGCTTTGATGAAGCACTGGATTATCTGCCGGATATGCCCCCTATCGGGCGAAAACTGGCAAAACGCTGTTGGCCGGGTCCTGTTGTCATGGATATGGATCGCCCCGGTCCGGACAGTCTGTTCTCTCAATTACCAGAAGAAGTGCAATCGCTGATTTGTCCGGGAGATCGTATCCGTCTACGGGCCCCCGCGCATGAAATCATTTACCAGACTTTACGGCTCTCGCCTTCACCGCTGGTCCTGCTGAATGAACAATCAAAATATCAGACCGCAGATGCCCTCATGGAAGATTTTGAGGACCAGGTCGCACTGATTATTGACGATGGCCCTTCCCGGTTTGGCGATCAATCTACCATTATCTCTATTACCGACAATCAATGGAGCATCCTTCAACCAGGCGTCGTAACGGAAACTACCTTGAAAAGACTATCCAGCGAAATCTATATGTTTGTCTGCACAGGTAACACCTGCCGCAGTCCCATGGCCGAAGGCTTATTCCGCAAAATGCTTTCTAATAAGCTTGGCTGTCAGGAAGATGAATTATCAGATCACGGTTTTATTGTTGGTTCTGCGGGCCTGGCAGCAGCTATGGGGGCTCCCCCCAGCCCAGAAGGCGTGACCATCCTTGCTGAACAGGGAATTGATATTCAGGCCCACGAAAGTCAGCCTCTCACAGAACGTTTACTTGAGCAGGCAGACTATCTTTATATAATGACCCAAGGCCACCGTGCTGCCATTCTGGCGGAACGCCCCGATCTGGAGTCGTCCGTAAGGCTGCTTTCTCCCGAAGGAAAAGACGTTTCGGATCCGATCGGGGGAGGCTTTCAATGCTATGTTGAATGCAAAAAAGAAATTGAGAAATATCTGAAGACGATTATTTCTCAGATCAATGTTCCCGGGAAATAGCAGCCTGTTTTTGTCCTTCTGACTGAACAAATTGTTTTTTCAAACAAAAAAATCGCTATCTGCTATAAGAGCACACTTGCTATAATAGTCTGTAAACCATTACTCTTTACGAATATGAAGAAACTGTTAACCCCCTCTCTCACTTGAACGGGAAATGTGTGTAGCAGAAACCTTACCAGCAGCGCTACACCGCAGAGCTGAAGCCATCGCGATGGGGGATGAGGCCTGAAAATATCAGACAATTATTGAGCACAGGGCTCAAAGTCTTTAGATTCCAATTTCGATCTAACTATCTATACAAAAGAGTTTCGATGAAAATTGCAGTTGCCAGTGATCACCGAGGGTTTGCAACCAAGGTCAAAATCCTCACACTTTTAAAACAATTGGGACATGAAGCGTTTGATTACGGTCCTGAAGACGGAGAAAGTGTGGATTACCCGGACTATGCAATCAAAGTGGCGAAAGCCATCACTGATAAATCCATCGACCGCGGTATTCTGATTTGTGGTACCGGAATGGGAATGTGTATTGTCGCCAACAAGTTCCCCGGCGTGCGAGCAACTCCCTGCCATGACGATATCACCGCACAAATGAGCCGCCTGCATAATAATTCGAATGTGCTCTGCCTGTCTGCGGACCTGCTCGGCGATCGACTCGTCAATCGGATGATTGAAATCTGGCTGAAAGAAGAGTTTGAAGGTGGCAGACACGCCCGCCGACTGGAAAAATTGAACAAAGTCGAAGAAGAAAACATGCCACCTCACTAGGTTACGTCACCGCCTGTGAGTCTAAACGGATCTTCCCTTCTCTTTGTCGCCAAGAAACCAGCGAGCGCCCTCTCTACCACGACTCCCCTACCCGGCCCTACTGCAACTGCGCCCTGGAGCGGGATCGATAAGATATACCGCGGTAGTCATGGAATTTCCCTCACCGATTCCTTTTCAAACCGAACAAATCTCTGTATCGTCAACCAAGAGGAATCAGGGATTTTTTGACATCTTTTCTCAAGGTAGAAGCTGTTCACGACCTTTGAGCAAAGAAATAGAACAGAGGGTTTTGCAAACATGGATCAGGGCAACTTAAAATTCACCAAAACTCACGAATGGGTCAACGTTGATGGCGAGACGGCAACCGTGGGGATCACCGATTTTGCCGTCAATCAATTAACCGATCTGGTTTACATTGAACTTCCAGAAGTTGGCTCGAACTGCGAAGCCGGCAAAGTGTTCGGCGAAGTAGAAAGTGTGAAAGCCGTTAGTGATTTATATTCTCCGGTCAGCGGAGAAATTGCTGAAGTTAATGCGGCACTTGTTGATGATCAGGCACCACTTTCAGACGATCCCTTCGGCGCTGGTTGGATCACAAAAGTCAAAATGTCAAATCCATCAGAGTTAGATCAGTTTATGAATGCTGACGAGTACCAGAAATTCTGTGAGTCGGAAGCCCACTAAATGAAGCCCGGCTCAAGATTTTCGGGTGTTCAGACTGCGGCATGCGATAAATTCCTGCTGCGTTCGAAATAACGGTAAAAAGAGAGTTCCAACGTCTCTCCCGTGACTATAATCAAAACAGTTGAATCACAACGTCCTCAATATCACGCTTATTAGCGAGTGAACCGTGCCTTACCTCTTTAACACATCAGAACAGCAGCAGGAAATGCTGCAAGCCATCGGCGTTGACTCTACGGAAGATTTATTTTCTAACATCCCACAAGAGCTGCGTCTGGATCGCCCACTGAATGTCCCCCCTGCCTTAACCGAAATGGAGCTGCAGGCACACGTCTCGAAGCTGGCAGCAGACAATGTCGGACCGGGCTCTCGTGTTTGTATGCTGGGCGGCGGAGCTTATGATCACTTCATTCCGGCTGCTGTCGATGAAATTGCCCGTAGAGGCGAATTTTATACCGCCTACACACCGTATCAGGCGGAAGCCAGCCAAGGCAGCCTGCAGACCTTCTTCGAATTCCAATCGCTAATCTGCCAGTTAACCGGCATGGATGTTTCCAATGCCAGCCTGTACGAAGGAGGCACCTGCGTCAGCGAAGCCGCCTTCATGGCGATGCGGGTCACCAATCGTCACGATCGAGTTGTATTACTCGGGTCGCTGCATCCGGAATACAGACAGGTCGTAGAAACCTATTTGAAACACTTAAACTGTGAAGTGGTCGTGGTTCCCTGTGTCAATGGATCAGTCGATCCGGCCGACGTTGATGCGGCGATGAACGATCAGACTGCATGCCTCGTCATCCAGCACCCCAACTTCTTTGGGACTCTGGAAGAAGCAGAACAACTGACGGAAATTGCACACAAATATGGCGCCTTGTCTGTTGTGTCCTATGATCCGATCAGTCTCGGAATTTTAAAACGTCCCGGTGATTATGGTGCTGACATCGCCATCGCGGAAGGGCAATCTCTGGGAACCCCTCTGCAATTTGGCGGCCCGTATCTCGGACTGTTTTCCTGCAGTGAAAAGTTTGTCCGCAGAATGCCCGGTCGTCTGATCGGTCAAACGGTCGACCGCAATGGAAAACGCTGTTATGTATTAAATCTGCAGGCTCGCGAACAACATATTCGTCGCGATAAAGCCACCAGTAATATCTGCAGTAATCAGGGACTGATCGCGATTCGCGCCGCCGTTTATCTCGCTCTGCTCGGAAAGCAGGGCATTCGTGAAGTTGCAGAGCTTTGCTGTCAGAAAGCGCACTATGCAGCCGAACAACTTGCTCAGATCGAAGGCCTCCAACTCCCCTTCCCGGAACGTGCCTTCTTCAAAGAATTTGTTTTAAGCTGTTCAGAGGGAGCGGATTACCTGCTCCGCAAGGCACGTCAGGCCGGCTTTGACCTGGGACCGGAACTCTCACGCTTTGAATGGACAGACGGCTCTGGCGCTGACCAGACCGGTGTCCTTGTCGCGATCACAGAACAAAGAACAAGGGAAGAAATCGACCGTCTGGTGACGGCCCTCAAAGCGTAGCTCCGCTTTTTAAATACCTTAATGCGTTTCACTTAGTCCAGATATTTCGAAGCAACAACCAATACCATGCGAAATCAATTGGCCACCGAATCATTGTTTGCTCTCTCTCAACCCGGCCGGCGCGGTGCCGAGCTTCCCGAAGCGGACGTCCCTGTCAAACCGCTGAATGAACTGCTTCCCACAGCTGCGCTGGCGATAGAACCCACGGGACTTCCCGAAGTTACCGAACCTGACATCATCCGGCATTTCGTCAATCTGTCGACATTAAACATGTGTGTCGATACCCACTTTTACCCGCTGGGAAGCTGTACGATGAAGTACAATCCCAAACGGCACGAGCGGCTGGCGAGCCTGCCGGGAATTGTCGACTTGCATCCTTATCAAAATCCGTCTGACCTGCAAGGTATGCTGGCGTTGCTTTATGAGACACAGGAAATGCTGGCGGAAATTTCAGGCCTGCCTGCGGTGTCACTACAACCTGCCGCTGGTGCCCAAGGTGAATTTACAGCACTCTTGACGGCCAAAGCCTACTTTGAAGATCGAGGCGAAAAACGGACCAAAGTTCTATTCCCTAACAGTGCACATGGAACAAACCCCGCCAGTGCCGCGATTGCCGGATTCGACTGTGTGCAACTGGCAAGCAGTAAAGCCGGACTCGTCGACCTGGAAGACCTCAAAGCCAACCTGGATGACCAGACCGCCGTCTTCATGGTCACAAACCCCAATACACTGGGACTGTTCGAAAAAGACATTAAACAAATCGCAGACATGGTTCACGAAGTCGGCGGACTCGTTTATATCGACGGCGCAAACATGAACGCTATTCTCGGCTATACGCGCCCCGGTGATTTTGGCGGCGACATGATGCATTACAACGTTCATAAAACCTTCACCGGTCCACATGGTGCCGGCGGCCCCGGTTCAGGCCCCATCGCTGTGCGTGATTTTCTGTCTGACTTCCTGCCTGGTCCCGTCATCAAACGCAATGAAAATGCGGGGGAAAATGGAGACCAATACACGCTGGAAAACCCTCCCAAATCCATTGGACGCGTCCGCACCTTTTACGGCAATATTGGAATTGTGGTACGAGGCTACTGTTATCTGAGAACGCTGGGAGCTAAAGGCTTGAAAGCTGTCTCAGAAAACGCGGTTCTGAATGCCAACTACCTCAAGGCAATTTTGAAGGATGTGCTACCTGTTCCTAACGGCGACCTGTGCATGCATGAGTTCGTCGCGTCAGCGTCAAAAATCAAAGCCGAAAATGGGGTCACGGCAATGGATATCGCCAAGCGTCTACTCGACTTTGGTTTCCATGCCCCCACCGTTTATTTTCCACTGGTAGTACCTGAAGCCATCATGGTCGAACCAACGGAAACAGAATCGAAAGAAACATTGGACGCGTTTGCCGAAACGATTCGGAAAATCCTTCAGGAAGATCCGGAATATTTACACCAGGCGCCGCATAGCACCGCGATCAGCAGACCGGATGAAGTTGTGGCGGCACGTCATCCGATTCTCCAGTGTTGCGAACCCCAATAGGGCGACCCGCACACTTTCTGGCCTGTGTCATTCTCTAATCTGGTTCCTGGCATGACTCAATCTTCAATACCGGATCACTTCAGACTGATCATTGAACCAGCGCCATTAACGGGCAGCTGGAATATGGCTGTTGACGAAGCCCTGCTTGAGTCAGCCGCGGAAAACAATCTCTGTTCGTTACGCTGGTATCGCTGGGATCAGCCTACGATCTCCCTCGGCTATTTTCAGAAAAATGAAAACGAAGAACAAAATGAATCCTGGAAAGGATTACCTCGTGTACGTCGCCTGTCAGGCGGAGGTGCTATCTTACACCACCATGAATTAACCTACTCCTTCGCGGTACCAGCCAGTCACCCCCTCTCAAAATCACCCCCTGATCTATACCTGACAATTCATCAACCACTGATTGATGTTTTGGCCTCACATGGCCTGCAGGTTGCGTTTCGCGGAGTCTCGTTCAAATCGCAAAATGAACCGTTTCTTTGCTTTGGACGGGGCGATGAACGGGACCTGGTTTATGAGGGAAACAAGGTTCTCGGAAGCGCACAACGGAGAAGGCGTGGTGCAATAGTTCAGCATGGCAGCCTGCTACTGCTGACCTCTGAATATGCACCTCATTTTCCGGGATTGCTGAATCAGGTTGAACAAACCAGCATCTACCAGGCACAATTTCTGACCCAATTGGCGGAAGAATTCTCACAAGCCATTAGCCAGGAGATTCAACTGCCTTTGGAGTCTCAAAAACTGACTGACGAAGAAATTCAAATTGCCCGCCAGCTGGAAACGGAAAAATACTCGCGTGCGTCCTGGACTTCGCGCCAAAAATAAGCTTATTGGTTAGTGGATCAGGAGTTATCAAAATCAAGTAAATTTTATCGATTTATTAATAAATCATTTACACAACGGATGTATCTTTTATCCTTATTGACATCGTGTCATCTGCCTGATAGCGTTATCTATAGATAATCTGTTTTTATTCTAGATTTATTAAGTGTTACGGAAAATAGTAGTGGATTTTTACTTACAGTGAAGTGAGTCAAACCACACAATGCGGGCCATAAGAGCATTGTAATTTGCTCCATTCATTCAATGACGAGAAGTTATTTCACTCATTTCTGTTTCTTGTTCATTTTACGCTTCTTTCTTCCAATCTACTGACCAAATGAAAACAAGTCACCGGAAATAGGATGGCGAGAATACTCAGCCATACCATGTTCCAGAACTTTTGGCGTGTTCTGTATGAAACCTATGGAGTGAACGATTTATGTTGCAGCTTTCGTTGAAGGTAATAGGCGGTCGTCATGATGGAAAACAAATTCCTATCAAAGGCAAAAAGTTTTTAATCGGCCGGGAAGAAGATTGTCACCTGCGCCCTAACAGCGACATGGTCAGCCGGCATCATTGCGTCTTCACCGTCGATGAATACAGCGTACGTTTGCGCGATTTCGGAAGCACAAATGGTACGCTCGTGAATGACAAACGTATCAAAGGTGAAGTCCAACTCTCACATGGAGATAAAATTCAGGTCGGTAAACTCGATTTTGAAATAGTGATTTCGCATAGTGCGAACGCAGAACAGGCCGCTTCTGCACCAGAAGCAGCCGCGGAAGCAGCCCCTAGTGGTGAAATTCTTACCGGATCGGATACCGTGTTTGATATTCCCGTTCACAAACCAGAAGAGTCTGCAGCAGCCGAAACGGCACCTGCTCCGGAAACACCAGCCCCTGTCGCGCCCGAAGTCTATGAAGGAGATACCCAGATTCTGTCTGCCGAACAGCAACAGGCAGCACAGCAAGCTTATGATCAGGCCGCACAGCAAGCTGGTTATCCACCGCAGCAATACGGCTATCCTCCCCAACAGATGCAGCCAGGACAGCAATACCCTTATCCGATGCCACCACAATACTATCCGCAACAGGGATATCCACAGCAGCCAATGCCAGCGTATCCACAACAATACCAGATGCCGCCACAGGGTTATCCTCAGCAGCCCCCACAGCCGCAACCAGAACAGCAAAACGAACAAGGCAACTCTGCGGCTCCAGAGTTGCCACCAGTAACTCTGCCACCGCCTGGAGAAACGGGCCTCAAAAACAAAGAATAACTCTGGCTCTGGCTTCGAACACGCCGCTCACTGCCTGCATCGGTTTACATGAGTCGGAGTGCCTTACTCTGTCATAAGATTTGTTTGCTGGTTTTGAAAAGGACCGAATCCAGACATTGCTCATGGCAATCTCCTTAGTTCCCATTGCTTTTCTGAATTGCCTTTGAGAGAATCAAGGTAGAAGTAGCGAGAGCAACAAGGTTTGATCTATGGAGTCCGCGGGCCGAATTCAGTCACGGATAACAGTCGATACCAACTCAAACCTACCATCAAATTTCAGTTTCATTTTACGTAACTATGATGCAAGAAAAAGAGGGAGACGCTTTCAGTGAACGATTCAGCCAACGCCAGCAGTGATATTCAGCGACGGTACCGTGAGTTTCTCGACCTTCTGCCTCTTACCTTATCACTGGCAGGGCTACCCGAAAGCGACCATGGCAAGTACTACACCGAAGAGCAGGTTGAAGCCCGGGCATTTACAGTAAAGCATGCATTCAAGCAGGCACGCATCCTGGCACGCGAATGCATTCAAAAACAATAACAGCAAATATAAAGATTGCTTCGAAACGCCTCTCAGAACTACAGGTTGAGACGCGACACAGTACCAGCTAGAAGTTGCAAAAGTAAAAAACAAGCCGGGTTCATTTGGACCCGGCTTGTTTTGTAATGCCTCTCAAGAATTCTATTTGCTCTTCAAATCGAATGTGAATTCATTTGCTCCCGAATCACTGACACCAGCTTCCAGAGTCGTCTTTTCATTGTAGGTATCTGGAATATACTGCTCAATCGCAGGCACCGGCGGCTCATCTGGAGCGCCACCCACAGCAGTTTTTCCTGGAACTTCACGTGTCGCGGTAATCACAACTGCTTTTTTACCGGCAACCGCCTCAAATGAGAATTCACCATTCTCGATTTTCCCAGCAGCGCTTGCTGCTTTTCCAGCGGCATCACGAAAAATAATATTTCCTTCCGCCAGGGGCTCGCCGTCCAGTGTCACATTACCGGAAACAGGATATGTTACTGGTGCATCACTGGCACCACCACAACCAACAAGCATTCCGGCAGTACACATTAAAATCAAACAAAAAGAGAGTGTTTTCATTGAATCTTTCCTATGGGATCAGACCACCCCCGGCAAAGATACCGGGGGTGATGGAAGATCGATAATTCTACGTATTCAACAACTTAAAATTCACCAACGACTTCATCACCAGAGGTAGTCGCGATTGCCCGGAATGTACCGCGGTCAATGTTTTCTGAAATAAACCGCACGGCACCATCGGCCATACCCGCATGCACACCTCCGACATGCTGACTGCGGGCATAGTTCCATTTATCCGTCTGATTTACAACACAGGGAGCATTTATATCAGTTGTACTTTTACAAAGATAATTCTGGTCTGCCGCTGAAGTATTGGGAGTCTCAAAGGCAGAGAATGTCACTTCACCATGAGCACCACCAATCCAATAACACCCTGCACATCCCCAGGAAAAACCGGTCGGCACAGCCACACGCTGTACCCCTTCACTCAACATCATTGTGTTTGACGTTCCATCTGTAATATCGCGCATTTTTGTCTTCGTCTGATATCCAAACATGCCGTTATCCGTACCAGTCGAACGGTTATTTGCCCAACCAATACAACCCAGATAGCTACCACCCCAGCGAACTCCAGAAGGTTCAGCAAACCCTGGCCCTATATCGGAAGGGCACATGAATGCCGGTAATGGTGTGCGAACAAAAATCTGACTGCTCGAAATGTTATGCACATGATTACTCGTGCTCGCAGACACATTCGCACAGTCAGCTTCATAGTTATTATACATCGGTGCCTGATCTACATAAGGTAGAATACGATGGAACCAGGTATCTCGATTATGGCAATACGTCGGATAGGCCCCGCCACCACCACGGTGCCCATAAGGAAACGTACTATGAGCACTCTCATAATTATGCATTGCCAGACTGATTTGCTTCAGATTGTTTTTACAAGTACTACGTCGAGCTGCCTCACGTGCCTGCTGCACGGCTGGAAGTAACAATGCGATTAGAATTGCAATAATGGCGATCACAACCAGCAACTCAATCAGGGTAAACCCTCGCGATCTAATAGAAGTTCTCAAGTGCCTCATCTTGAACATCCTTAAAAAAGAAAACATAAAAAAGTATCAATTCGTGCTGTTAAATAATGAACCGTTAATGACAGAATCATTAATTACGGAATTATACTAAGTATGTTTCACCTTCTATGGACTGTCAATCTAAACACTTAAACCATAGATACAAAAAGACTTACTGAATACAAACACCACAATATACATTTACTTACTTAATTTTCAAAACATATGGTATTTACCTCCTAGCACTCTATTTTATCAGAGAGCATCTATTGAACTTTTACTTGTAACCTGACAATTTCATGAGGAAACCAAAGCATCCTCATCCTGTCCTTTATGGGAAAACAATACTAAACATTACAATACATCACTAACCATTCTCAATTTTCTTCATCCGCCTGAAACCTCTGCCCGAATAAATTGGTATATTTAATTGAATGGCCTGAGGTTTTGATTCAAATTTCAGTAGTACGAAACGCCGTTTCGATTGCAGCCAGAAAAGGAGTCGCTGCCATCTGCGGCCGCAACGAAGAATGACAAAAACGGGATTTCTCCGTGAATGAAGAAGATGCGGCGCAAGTCCGAAGTTGCCTGGAAGGTAATAGAGAGGAAATGCGCGCATTAGTAGCGCGATTCCAAAGCCCGATTTTTGGACTTTGTTATCGTATGCTCGGACATCGACAAGACGCCGAGGATGTGGCGCAGGAAGTCTTTGTACGTGCATTTCGCAGTCTTCATCAATGGGATCCCACCCGAACATTGAAACCCTGGTTATTGACCATCGCCGCCAATCGATGCAGAACATTCCTGAGTAAACGGTCCAAACGGCCCGTCCCCACAGAGTTTGCTTCCGAGCTGGCAGTCAGTCAATCGCCGGAACAACTGCAAGATCTTGGTGAAGAACTTCAGAAAGCCATCAACCTGTTACGTGAAGATCATCGCACGTGTTTTATTTTATTTCATCAGGAGAATCTGAGCTGTCAGGAAATCGGAGACATTCTGGAGAGACCGGAAGGAACCATTAAAACATGGTTACACCGCTCCAGGCAGGAACTGGCGTCTACACTCAGACAGCGTGGAATTGTACCAGAGGTCAGACATGAATCTCGTTGAATATCAATCCGAACTAGAGAGCATGGTCGAAATGCGAAATTTTGACCAACGTCCCAGACTGGAAAATCTGGCAATCTCATCGCCGGAACACCAGAGAGTCTGGGAAGACTACCTGATCGTTGAACATGCATTACCTGCCTGGAAACAGGCTCTACCAGAAATCGATCTGGTTGAGGCAGTCATGTCACAACTTGATAACACAGACCGTAACAACCTGAATTCATCGGCTCTCAGCGAAGCATCTTCTATCACAGGTAGAAGCACACATGCATCTGCACGCTGGTGGTATGGCAGTCTGCTCACGGCCGCAGTGATACTGGTTGCCGTGTCCCTGAATTTTCCCGGGGATCAACCTGATGTAATCCCCCCCAATACCATCGCCACCAATACGCACCTCTTCCCAGAAACTCAAACACCTGATAGCAAAGCAAATACCCCCAATCAAAGTTTCAACCAGTTGTTGCGCAATGCAGGCGCCGCTTCCTGGGGACTGGCACAAAGCACTGCTGGCACGATGACTGAAGCCGTCAGTCTGGTTCCGGTAACACGTCCCCGCCCTGAATCAACAAGCGTCCTGCCAGACGAACCTCACTGGGTTGATGATATCAATCATGAAATGCAACCACTGAAGAACCAGATCAGCCATGCCTGGAATTTCATACTGCATTCCGTTCCCGAAGAATCAACGAAAATTTAAAAGCACTCAGTTCCAAAATAAGATATGTTTTCCTGATACCAATATTTAAGACCTGACGGGAGTGCTCCCAAGCATGCAGCCTATGAAACAATATCCAGCACAACTCTGCCTGACTGTTAAGAAATCAACAATTCTCGCTATGGTTTTGGTATCAGTGGTCTTTATTTCTCTTGGCAGTGCTGCTGCCGTTGCAGAGACTCCGCTCAGCCAACTGGTTGATGATAAGGCAGGCGTCTATGTTGAAGCCTCAGATCTGAACGGGCATCTGAAACAGTTTCTGGTTTCTCCTGTGGTAACCCGCTTCCAACAGACACAAGTCTTTCAGTCCTGGCTTATAAGTCAGGATGTAAAAAATCTCAAGCAGGGCTTGCGCGATGTCGAATCGGTCACAGAACAACGTCTGTTTCCGTTGCTCAATAATCTGTTTGGCGAATCGGTGGGGTTAGCGGTATTTAACAATGGTCCAAAACAAACCCCTTCCCCTCTCCTGCTCGCCAGAGTCAAAAAAGCGAGTGCTACGAAAAGTCTGTTCGAAAGCTGGTTCAAAAAGACCGGTGTCACTGTCACTTCGATCAATTACCAGAAAGTTCCCTGCTTTATCGCCAGCCAATCAGGAGCCGACAGCGACACAATCCCCCAAATTTATTATACCTTTCTCGAACGCACGCTCGTGGTGACGGAAAACAAACATATTCTTCAGTCGACCGTAGACCTATACGTAAAGCAGACTCTCCAAAAACAGCCTCGCGACGCCCAAGCCAGCCTATTCAATTTAAAAATCTATCAACGAGCGCAATCAAAATTATCTCCGAATGTCACCGGCTCATTATTTCTTAATCCACGCATCTGGGATGAACATATCAAGCCCCCCAAAAATGAAGTTGAGAAAGGCGTCGTCAACTGGTGGCATAAAACTGGAGGCCTAATCGTCGGGCTTCATCTTAAAAACACCGTCGCTTTGGAAACGGTTATCCTGTTTAATTCTGAAGCGATCAATCTGCCATTACTGGATGCCTTACAGGTTCCGACAGAAATTCCGGAGAAATACACGCTGGTTCCGAAAAAAGCACTGGCAGTCCTCTGTGGCCAACTTAATATCCATTTATTGACTCAAAAAGTCGTTGACTTTTACGCGAACAAAAATCCAGAAAAGTGGCAAAAATTCCACGCCGTCTCCGTTGGTCTTCTGGGAGGACTCGACCCGGTCACTGAATTCGCAAAAGCCCTTGGCCCGAATGTCTTGTTTTATTCAGTGCCTCGAAAAGAACTTTCTTTCGATGCGATCTCGTTCGACGGACTTGTTGCCTTACAGATCACTAACCCCGATCAACCAGCAATAGGGGCAGACAAGTCACAATATCAGACCGCCCTCGAAAATGTCGCAAATTTTCTGATGAACAGTATGCTCGCACATCATAATGCGCATCTCAAACAAGATACTTCGGCCTCCATCTTAAAGATCGAAGATCATGAGCTGTTTCAGATGCGCTGGATCGACAGTATCGGCCCCTACCGCCCCGCTTACGGAATCAACGAGCAACAAATTGTATTTGCCAGCTCACCGGAACTGGTCAAAGAATTTTTCACGCTGAAATCGGAAGAAAGTCTTGCGGCACTTCCCTTGTTCCAGACCTGGAAAGAAACCTTCTTCCAGCAGGAAAAGCAACTCTGCTTTCTGAACATTTCCTCCATCCGAGCTTTCATCGATCAAAATTCCGACTTTCTGGCAAAGCAACTGGCGCAAGGACAAGACGGCGATATTGAGAAAGGCCGCAAAAAGCTCTCTGGTTTAAAAGGACTGCTTCAGTCGTTTGATGGGCTCTTCTTGGCAGCCGGGCTCCAGAAAACTCAGGTCCGCATCATTATGGGCTTAGGTTCTCTCGATCCGGTCAACTAATTCAGCACCGCGTGGATCACCTTGAACGAGCTATATGATTCGAGAGTTCAACATAACTCGTTCGTGATTATTTCGCTACATTCGCACTCAAAAGTTCCGACTGTGTACACAATTCTGAACATCGCCTCGAAATCCCTACCCTAAAATCAGAATAATCGGGATAACTACTCAACCGGCAATGTCTCTTATGCTTATCAGTGTTAATTATTTTAAACAAACTACCCAATCCGATTTTATGTGGAAATAATAGAGTAAGGTTAGCTCCACATTCTTTCCCTGGCCAGAAAATATTTGGTTTTGTGGATCAATTCTTCACAAATTGTTGTGAAGCTGAAATTGAAGACTCAGGGATAAAAATCGCAAACCACTAGATTGTGTATTCAGTTTCACATTGGTTTTTATCACTGTTCATTCCATAAAAATAATTTCAGGCAAACTTACTCCCCTCGAAAAAGGCAAAAATTAAACATGGTAAAACAACTTGATCCCCCATCAGAATTAGTCGTCGATCGTCGTCGTACGAGTAGAAGAAATGCGACTACAAAAAAAGACGCCATCCATGAAAAACACGAAGTTGTCGACCAGCGTAAAACCGAACGACGTCGGCAGATTGATCCTACAACGTGTGAACGCGACTATAGCGATCAGGAGATCGACTTCATGAAAGCTATGGACGATTACAAAAGACGCAGCGGACGCCAATTCCCTACCTGGAGTGAAGTACTCGAAGTATTACACAGCATGGGATACCGTAAAGTAGCAGAACCAACCGACATTTCCCTGTAGAGATTCACTTCTCAAAGGTCAGTGTTGAAAACGAAAAGTGAGACGCATTCCCCCCGCGTCTCACTTTTTTATGCGCCCGAATCTATTGAGTCCTGATGAAATCAGCCCTGATCTCTGCCGATGATCACGAGCGTCATATCATCATACTGCTCAGCTTGCCCCGCAAATGTTTTCACCGTCTGCAAAATTTGAGTGCCCAGTTTTCCGGAATTCAACTTGAACTTCTGAATCGCTGCTTTCAATCGTTCCATCCCAAATATCTCTCGCTCTTCATTCATCGCCTCGGTAATACCATCGGTAAATAGAATTAACTGTTCGCCAGGATTGAGCCGATGCTGAATTACCTGATATTCATAATCTTCCATCACGCCCAGTGGCACACTTGGCTGATCAGCGGCCAGTTCGATGAGCGTTCCATTTGCCTTTAACAGCAGGGGATTCAGATGGCCGGCATTGACGAAGGAAATCAAGTTCTGCGTGAGATCAATCTGTCCCAGAATAAACGTGATAAACCGCCCATCATGGGCGGCTTCGTCGATATGGTGATTCACCCGGTGCACGGCGTCTGTTACATCTGTCACAAATTCGACGGTACTGCGAACCGCACTGCACACACGCGACATCACCAGAGATGCTGGTACCCCCTTGCCGGCCACATCACCCAATGCAAACCAGATCAGATTTTCTTCCGGTTGAATAAAATCATAATAATCCCCGCCGACCGCGCGAGCTGCCTCGTAAGAGACAAAAAACTCATAGCCGGATACCTGAGGGATGTTTGCTGGCAATAGACCTTTCTGAACGCGGGCAGCAATCTCCATTTCATTATCGTATCGCTGTTTTTCCACATGCGAGATCATCAAGCGGGCACTCTCATACGAAAGCGCTGTCTGCCCTGCAATCACCATCAGAAGTTCCAGATCATCCTCGGAAAACATCTGGCCAGCCAGCTGCGTGTCCAGATTGATAATGCCAATTACACTACCATCCAAGCCTAGCATCGGTGCACATAAGATAGAGCGGATTGTCAGCGTGGAAACCGACTCGCTTTTTTCAAACCGTTCATCATTGGCAGCATCCGCAGAGAGCACCCCCGTTTTATTATCCGTGACCGCTTTCAGAACCGTTCGACTCAGTTGCAGTGCATCGTGATCATTCTCCCGCCGATGACGCACCGCTTTAGGAAAAAATCGTAGATTCTCTCGGTCTCGCAATAAAATACAACCCCGGTCTGCTGCCGGAAAAATATGAAATAATCCTTCCAAAACCTTCTCAGCCATCGAATCCAAATCTGACGCGGAAGCAATTGTGCGACTGATTTCCAGAATCGCTTTCAATTTAATTTCCGGCTTGATCTGAAACTGATTTAGATCACTGTTGGTTCCTGTCGCTCTCAAAATGGTCGATTTATCTTTGGCAGGAGGCCTGACCGAAACATTTTTAAGCGAAGGAATCAATCCGTATGAGGTCAGCAGACCTTCCTGCTGGTTGTTTTCGTATTCGGCATCGCTGGAAAACTCCAAGAGAAAGGGGCCGATGGAAATGGAATCGCCTGACTGCAGTGGAACTGGATCTCTCACCAATACGTTATTGACAAACGTCCCATTGCCACTGCCCAAGTCTTCCAGTTGATACAGGCCGTCCTCAACCAGCGAAATCCGCGCATGGTATCGTGAAACGGTGTTGGACTTGAGGCAAACCTCACAATCAGGATGACGCCCCAGAGTCACCTGCCTCCCTTTGAGCTCCAGTCTGGAAGAGTTGCCATTATTTTGCAAAAACAGGCTGGCAGACATGTTAAGGCCATCAGGTTGATTGAATAGAAAACAGCATTCTTCAGGAAACACGCCCGAATGTCATTATAGTGATATCATCATTCTGCGGCCGACCGTTGGCGTGCCGTCTGACATCCGCCAGAAGTGCCTGACCTAATTCCGCCGCATTCTTATCACGGTTAGATTTGATAAATTTTCTCATTCGATCCAGAGTATATAACTCTCCTTCAGGATTCATGGCTTCATCAACACCATCGGTAAACAGCACCACGATTTCGCCTGGCGCGAGATCCCGTTCTACGACTTCGAATGGGAAACCTTCCATCACCCCGATTGGCACACCAATACTCTCTTCCGGAAATTCATCCAGTGAGCCATCCGGCTTTAAGATCATCGGCGACATGTGCCCTGCATTGACCAAAGACAGGCGATGGTTACTCGTATCCAGGATCACCAGCACGTAGGTCACAAAACGGCCTTCCACCGCGCTGTCACACATATGATCGTTAATCGCTTCCACGGCCGGACCGGCCTCATGCACGAATCGCATTGTATTTTGAACACAACTTGAGATACGAGCCATGATCATCGCCCCGGGTACCCCCTTGCCTGCAACATCTCCAAACGACAGCCCGATTTTGTCGTCAGGCAGCTCAAATATGTCGTAATAGTCTCCCCCGACAGCTTGTGCCGAATGATACGAAGCGAAAAATTCGTACCCTTGCACTTCAGGCACCGAACTAGGCAACAAGCCCTGTTGCACACCACGAGCGATGTCCATTTCGTTGTCTTGTTTCTGCTTCTCCATATAAGAAGACATCAGCCGCGCACTTTCATAAGAGAGTGCTGCCTGACCGGCAACAGACATCAACAGATCCAGATCTTCTTCCTGAAACTGTTTCAGTGGATTCTGGGTATCGATATTGATAATGCCAATCGGTTCTTCAGAAAGTCCCAACATCGGCACACACATCATCGAACGGATGGACAAATTCGAAATTGATTCACTGGCATCGAACTGGGAGTCGCTGGCTGCATCTGCTGATAAAATCCCGGATTTTTCTTCCAGGACCTTATTTACAATCGTGCGACTCAATTTAACCGTCGCATCTTCCCCTTCGCGCCGATGCTTAAATGCGCGGGGAACCATTTCACCAGTCTCTTCATCTTTGAGCAATATACAGCCTCGGTCTGCAGCCGGGAAAATATTGAACAGCGTCGTCAATATCTGTGGTAACAGTTTTTCCAGATCGACGGTCCCGGCCAGACTGCGACTGATTTCAATCATCGCTTTCAGCTTGGCTTCAGGACGTACATCCAGACCTCCAAAGCCCCCACCACCAGAGATCGCTCCCATGATGGTTGCTGAAGCATCCCCTTCATCATCCGATGAATATCCAAAGTCGAAACTCGGATCCATAGCTGAGATGATGGAGCTCTTTTTTGCTTTGTTTTTTTGGTCGGCTTCAAAACGGAATAAAATGGGCCCGACCTTCAGGCGATCCTCATGTGTCAGTTCCGTACGGCCTTCAATTTTCTTGCCGTTGACGAACGTTCCATTTCCACTGCCCAGATCCTCCACGAAATACTGGTCCCCTTCACCTACCACCTGTGCATGACGGCGGGAAACCATATTCGAATCAAGCTGGATCTGGCAATCCGGATGCCTGCCAATTACCGTTTCCTCTCCGGAAAGAGAATAAGTGACGGCTTGACCAGCTTGTAACATGACCAGGGTAGCCATATATGAAACCCTTATGACGAAACGATGAAAGACGTGAGATAAAACGGGATATGTCTGCTATTTTAAAGCTCGCCTGCCCCTGATGCAATCTCGTTAAGACATGGAGCTTCCCGATTAGCAACCAAATATGGTCTCCACGTTCCCTCGCAAAACCAGTTTACCAAGATCTATGGCACGCTGTTCAGACCAATTCCGACCGATCACAAAATCGCTGGCTAATACATTCGCTAGTACTCGACGATACATACGAAACTTAGGCAAGGCAAATTCGAGCTTGTACATATCGCTGTAGTAACCGACCTGTTTTGTTTTGGGTACTGCTTCCAGACGGCTCTTACAGTCAAAATGAATAAATGCAGGAGTATTCGAATACCACCAGTGTCCATTAATGACGACGTTGGGAAAGATCCAGCTATAACTGACCAGTTCCTGATTACTGGTGCTCGTCAATACAGAGACGGGAAAAGTCACGTTCGGAAATGCGTTGAATAATTCCTTGTATTGGATCAGTGAAGTCCGTTTGTCGTAGAGATCCTGTCCCTGAAACACGCCCGCTTCATAGACCCGACGATTGACCCCGATCATCAGATCGAATGGCAAGCGATGGACGGCACAGTATTCTGCCAGAGTCCAGAACACAAACTGACTGACGATTTTCGACTCGTCACAGGTAAGCTCATTCCCGGCAAAGAGTGAACGAACAGCTGAATCGACTTGTTCTGCAGTTACGGCAACAGGTGAAAAATCGGGGGGTAATGAAATCGCACAAGCCCGCGCCCCTTTTGCAGTGAAATGCGTAAATAGCTCACCAATAGCATCTCTGAGGGTTTTGGAACAGCCAATGCCCATCTGAGTCGCCTTCGCCAGACGCTCACGTGTTTCACTTTTCGCCAGATGAAACACCAGATCGTCCGTCCGCAGACAGGGGATATACAGGTTCGTATCAAAGCCTTCCAGAGGATCATCGAAATCATTCGTCAAAAAGACCTGTTCGAGACCACTCTGCTTTAAGACCTGCTGCTCCCAGTCCGGTTGAGCCATTTTCTCGGCAGCGGTATCGTATAGCTTTTCCCAATTGGATTCCGTAATAGCGTCCTCTTGAAAATCGAAGAATTCGCTGCAGATTTCCAGCAGCCAGCTCAGCTGGATTGTATTATCCAAATCGTCCAACTGAGTGACCAGCCGCCCCACCTTTTCTTTGGGATCAATGCCCGGTTCTTCAATCAATTCTTTAGAGAGCCCGGCTGAATGGGCTAACTCGGTATAATAATGGTACCCCATAATGTCTGCTAAAGTAGTTGAAGCAGCAGAATGGGGATTGATATGTGTATGCGGGTCGATCAGCACAAGGCTTTCGAGTTCTGCGAAAAGGCGTTTACTTAACTGTTCAGACATAATGAGATGGTTCCTGCTGAATTCTAACAAGTTTCAAATGTGTCTGCGAATATAATCAGTCAGCAGGAACAGTGCAATCAGGTGGTAATTTTCAGCTGATCACATCAGTCAAAATACATAAAAAAGCGGCTGTACGACAAAATGTCGTACAGCCGCTCGAAGAAGACGTTTAACACATCTTAATATCCTGTGATAACTTACTTACCGGCACTAGCCTGCTGATTTCCAGAAACAGCAGGTGGATTAAAACTGTTTAGTAGTTTCCCCGTTTTTGCATCCCAGATTCGTAGGATGCCATCTTCACCGCCGGCAATGACAATCGCTTCATCCCGGCTGCCGGCCACGCTATACACGTAGTCGGTAGAACCACTCAGATTGCGGTAATTTTTCCCATTGGTCGTCAAGTGCATGCGAACCGTTTTATCCCCGCCACCACTGACAATGTTAGCTCCCAATCCGAGGAAGGAAATCGAGGTCACTTGTTTCGAATAACCGGAAATTGTGCGTTTCTGCTCGCCGGTTTCGATATTCCAGACCTTAATCACATTGTCGGCTCCCGCACTGACGATTGTGGATTCATCGGCTTTCCAGGCAACATCCAGCACGTGATGCGTGTGCCCTTCAAACGATTTGACAAATTTGCCGGTAGCTACATCAAAGATCTTCACGAACTTGTCAGCAGCACCAGTCAACAATGATTTTCCGGTCCGAGAGAACTTCAGTCCCAGTACAGTGTCACTATGGGCGTTCTCAAGCTTACGAACTACTTTTCCTGTCGCGACATCAAATAGAATCACTTCACCACTCCGCGAAGGATCGCCACCACCAACAGCCAACAGCTTTCCATCCGGACTGAAATCCAGACAAAGCGCCCGATTGGTAATTGGCGATCCGCCGACCTTCATAGGATCTTTGGTATCAGCGCCCAACTGGGCAATCAGTGACCAAACTGGCTGGAGGCTCTGAATTAAAATCGTCTTATCAGCACTGCCGGAAACGACGATCGTCTTAGATGTATATTCAACAGCAGAGACAGCAGCGGTATGACCGGCTAATGTATCCAGTTCTTTACCGGTCGTCGTATCCCATACACGGACCTGTTTACTGTCATCGCCGGTGACAACCTGTTTCCCATCTTCTGAGAAAGCTACCGCTTTGATGGGAGTTAAAACAGCGGCCTGCTTTTTGGCTTCCTCAAGAGCCGCGTCCAGTTTCTTAGCTGATGCATCCAATGCAGCTTTCTCTTTGGTACGCTCGGCTAGTTGCCCTTTGATTTTCGTCAGAGTTGTTTCTGCAACCTTAACGGAACGTTCTGAAGAGGTAATCTTCTTCTCTGCCGCAGTAGCCGCGTCGGCCAGTTTTTTCGCTTCGGCTTCAGCGTCAGCGACTTTCTTATCGATGGCTTTCGTATCAGGCTTGGAAGCAGCCAGCTTCGTGGCAGCTGTTACCGCAGCCGTCGCTTTTGCAACTGCCTGCTTTGCGGTCTGAATGGCCTGCGTTGCCTGTTTTTCATCCGTCGTTTTTTTCTGCTTTGCAGCACCCAGTTTTTTCTGTACTGCGTCAAAAGCGGTTTTTGCTTTTGCAATGGCGTCCTTCTTCTTTTGCTCAGCATCTTTATCTTTAGGATCCGGCTTGACCGCATTGGCATCATCCAATGCTTTCTTGGCCGCAGCTGCCTCTTTTTCAACGGCAGCAATCGCAGTCTGATTCTGCTGGTTGACTTGTTTCAACTTTGCATCAGCGTCAGTAACCGCTTTATCTGCAGCCGCCTTTTGTGCACTGGCTGCTTTAACAGCGTCTTCTCCCTTTTTCTTATGATCGGCCAGCAACTTCGCCTGTTCAGCCTTGGCTGCCTCCACTTTCTTAGTAGATTCGTCGGCCTTTTTCTTGGCTTCTGGCAATGCTTTTTTCGCTGCCGCTAGTTCTTCAGTTCTTTTTTTCAGTTCTGCTTCACGATCTTTTACATTTTTATCAGCTGCTTTGACAGCGGCATCTCCCAATGCCACTTTCTGCTTTTCAACGGTTTGTGCTTCGGTCGCCAGAATCAACTGACGCTCTTTTGCCAGATCGCCACGGAACTCTTTCAGCATTTTTCCGTCACTCAACTGCCAGATCTTTCCCGTCCCATTTACGGAGACCGAAACCAGATTTTTGGCATCGGGGCTGACATCAACATCTGTGACGGGAGCCCCATGATTGATTGACCGAATCTGTTTTTTGCCATTCAAATCCCAGACTCGTACAGTGCCGTCTTCACTGCCTGAGACCAATTGCGTGCCCGCAGGCATGACCAGTTTAACAGAGGAAACGGGTTTAGCATGCCCCTTTAACTCATACAGAGCGGCAGGAATTTCTGGTGCTTTTTCTCCAGCTTTGGGTGCGGGAATCGTCAGAGCCCATACATAAATAATATTGTTTGCAGCGCCCGCAATTACCTGTGCGCCATCCTTACTGACCGTCAATGCATTGATGACGGCCGGAGTTTTCATCGTGGAAATTTGCTTGCCATCGGCGGCATTCCAGACACGCAAACTTTGATCGGCAGAAGACGTAACCACTTTCGAACGATCCGGGGTAAAGGAAAGCCCTTTGATTTCACCAGCATGTCCTTTCAGATCGACCAACTTCTTTCCTTCCGGTAATTTCCAGAGAGAGGCAGAATTATCGGCTGTCGCAACAGCCAGAACACTACGGTCTGCATTCAGAGCCATGCTGGTGACCGCAGCTGGAAGATCGATTTTCTTAACGACATTCCCGAGAGACTTCTTCCATAGTTTAACAACCCGATAACCGCCTGAAGCAAGCAGGCTGCCATCTGAATTGAACGCCAGTGAATGTACAAAATCGCGATGTGCGGCTCCCTGTGGATAAAACGGTTTTCCGTCTTTTTGTAATTTTACCAGTGCAGGATCATTTAACGCAGCGACTTCGGTTCCAGAAGTCAGATCGTAAACAGCAATACGATTTGCACGTCCCACAGCCGCATAACGTGCCCACGGAGACAGTGCGGTCGCGTAAATGGAGTTCAAGCCGGGTGGCAGAGACTGCCAGGCAACACCTGCTTCAGCAGACTTCCCACTGGATTTGGCACCTTCAATAATCCACTGGCGCAGAATGCCAACCTGTTGAGGTGTTAACGCTTTGGCACCCACCTTATTCGGCAGCGGGGGCATAAAACTTTCTTCGACGCGGGCTGCGACATTGTAGAGATAGCTTTCGTCAGGTTTTCCAGGGACTACAGAAGCACCGCTGTCTCCACCTTTAATCAGATCTTTAACATTTTCCAGAACAAGCGAACCTTCTTTTTTGGCTACGTTATGGCAGGCAATGCAATTTGCATCCAAAATAGGAAATACATCTTTCTCAAAGCTGACAGGACGTCCCAACTCTACTTTCGCAGGTTTGATCGGTTTTTCTTCTGCTGCTGCAATACTTCCAGCAGCAAAAACTGCAGCTAACATCACACATAAATTAGCAAACCTGTTCCGCATAACGTGCCCCTCTGTTATCACTGTTGAAACAGTTGAAAAACTAACCAACTGCCATTGTACTAAATCTGAAAGCTTATCTTGAGTGCGTTTATCTTACTTGGTTACTTTTAGCTTGATTGGTGCATCGACCAAGGCTTCTCCCTGGAAGTCAGCTTTAGCCCGTACCACCATATTCGCCAGATCACCTTCAGTGGCGTCCGCAGCAGCCTTGATCGGAATGGTGACTTCGGTCTTATCTGCAGGAATTTGAACAGTCGTCGCGGTCACTCCCTTCACTCCAGGAGGAAGAGGCAACGTTAATTCGACAGGTCCTTTAAAATCATTGATCCGTTTTATTGTCGCTTTGACATCAATCGCCGCCCCTTTCTTCAATGCACCACCACCGGGAACATTCAAAGTCAGTGTGACTGGTGCCGGGTTGACGCGAATCACCAAAGGTGTTGAAGGAGCATATACCTTGACAGTCTTGGGAGCAGCCGCCTTTTCTGCAGCGGCCACTCTCTTATCAGCAGCTTTTTTCGCAGCATCGGCGGCTTTGACACTTGCCGTTGCCGCTTTGATTTCTGCTTCTGCTTTCGCCTGTTCTGCTTTCTTTTGCTCGGCTGTCTTGTCGGACGCTTTGGCAATCTCATCTCGTTTTTTCGTCACAGCAGTCAGAGCCGCTTGTGCATCAGTCAATTTCCTTGCTAATTCCGCTTGTTCTTTTTTGGCTTCGTCAACCTGACCGGGATTACGACGGTAAGAAACATCGACAGTTGATTGCAGGTAAGTCGTATACACGCCGGGCTTTGCATTGTTTTTCACAAAGACCTGAAATAGTTCGTCGTGTTTCCCTTTAGCGATCGTTTTATTCTGCGTTGTTATATTGCTGTTTTTGGGAACCCCGTTCCAGGCCAACGCTACGGCATTATCAAATCCGGTTCGTTTCACAATTTTAACGGGAACCAGAATCTGTCGTCCCTGGTTCACTTTCACTTCGGCGACATCTGCTACCACTTGATACGGGGCAACTTCATCAATGACCGATAAGCCCAGTGAACGTGCGATTCGAGACTCAGCACGAATATTATTTGCTACGGGTCGCAACACGGTCGCCGCACGAGCGACCCGCTCCATTTTTTGGGCATCCGATCCGGCAGCCTGACCGACAATTTCGATTTGGCCTGACCATTTTTTCGCTGTTTCATCGGCAGTAATTATCATCTCAGCAGTATTACTGCCGGAACCAATGCTGGCCGCTTTACAGGTGACGCCGGCCGGCAATCCTTTCACTGAAAGATCAATGGTTTGATTGAAGCCATCCCGCCTTAACGCCATCACGGAGATTTTGAAACTGTCCCCTTTTCGCAAAGCGATGGCAGCAGGAGCTCCACCAGTGTTGACGGCTTGCGGATGCAGAGGTAATGCCACCAGTCGATAATCGGGTTGAGGCTGTCGCAACACTGCCCGATACACCATGCGTGGATTACCGCGTGTTTCAAACTGAAGATCACGCAACGTCACTCGGTATTCTCCGTCAGCGGGAGCAGTAAACAGGTAGTAAGGATCATCGGATCGCGTATCGAATAACTTGCCGCCCAGATCTGGGAACACACTGGTTGCCCCCACATTGGCCAGGCGTTTGAATGTTTCTTTCCCCTCTTTGTCTTTGATCACCTGATCAACGACAATCACAGGATCCATCACAATGCCGTTTCGTTGTCCGAAAACTTCGATCGAATATTTCTCTTTGGCTTTGCCGGTAAAACGAAAGGTATCAACATCATTTTTCGCTTCAAACTGCCCGACAAACTCTCCAGGAATGCTTAACGTTTCTTCTTTTGTCTGTTCATCGCGAACAATTTTTCCGTCCGCAAAGAAAATCGTTACCGGATTTGAACTTCCAGCCGGTGATTCCCAGACATAGGAAAATCCGTCTGTACTCGCTTCATGTGGAAAGCCCTGCTCTCCCATTTCCAATGTGGTTGGTTTCGCAGGTAGTGCAATCGAAACCTGAACTTCCTGGAGAGGCTCATCGCCGATACTCCAGTCCGAGATTTTCCCACCCGGAAGGTTATAACCATACAGTGTGTAATTCGAAGTGGTCCCCGGTGCTCCTGAAGGTGGCATGATGAATTCAATGTGCGGTTTTTTATGCACACTTAACCGATAAATATGTTGTGCCCCACCCGAATAGGTCAGGTCGTATACTTTTACCTGATAAGTGCCATTTTGAGGCAGCGTCAGATTGATATAAGGATCGTTGCGAAAGGTATCGCGTTCGCTGGCAAGCCGTCGATTGTCAGGGCCATAGAGTTCAACGACAGCAACCATCGGAGAATCGATGCGAGCGGCTCGACAATCAATGGAGACTTTCTCTCCCTTTTTACCAGGGAACGAAAAATAATCTACATCGGTGGCCCCTTGCAGGCCTGCATTTACAACAGAGTCCATGGCCATCGGATTAACCTGGCCTGGCTTATTATTCGGTTCTGCTTCTGCCTTTTCGGGCAGGTCGCCTACCACGAACGAGCGTGGATTACTGAGTCCATACAGACCATGTGCTCTGACATCATACACGCCCGCGGGAACTTCTTTGCCAACGGTCACCAGAAAGGTATTGGCCACCGGTGTCTTTTTCCCGTTGCTTTCCTGTACTTTGGGAACGGCTTTGATTCCGGGATGGCTGAACCATAAAGAGTCGAGATTTTCCAGGTCTTTGCCGTTGGTCACGCGAACTTCCACAGTCTGACCTTTTTGACCTCCTGGAGGAGAAATTGCATACACGGTTGTTTGAGGCAACTGTGCCTGGAGGGACTGCATGTTCGTCAGACAGCACAAAGCTATTCCTGCTACAAGAAAACAAACAACCTTCGCAAATAAAAGACGTCGGTCAAAAAATCGCGTATGCATCATAATACTGCTACCAATTTTCTGGATGGAAGTTTCTGGGAGGAATTCAGGAGGGAGCCTGCAGGAGCTCCGGTACTTTATAAAAAAGAACCGGAGCCACAGACTATCTTAAGTTTATTGTAAAAAAGCTGACAACCATTGTCTAAACATAAAATAGCTGTCAGCTTGAATTTCAGAGACTTTTATCAGAATTCGAATTTAGTGGTTAAACAGGAATTCTTTGGTATTAATCAAAGCCCAGATAATGTCTTCGTAGGCAATCTGAGGTTTCTCTTTGTGCCGCTCAATGTAGGAAAGTGCAAATTTCATTTCCTGTTCCTGAGGTGCACGGGAGTAGACCCAGCGATACAGTTCTTTGACTTTTTCTTCGTTTGACCGCTTGGTATCTTTGGCAAGTATTGCCGCGCGGCTGCTGCCACCAGTAATCTTGTCCTGAACCTCTTTACTGTTCAGCAGATGTAGACTCTGAGCCAGGTTGGCACTCTGCGAACGTTCACACTCACAGGCGGTATCTGCCTGAGGCTGTCCGAATACTTTCAGAAAGTAAGGAGCCGAAGTCGCATCAGTAATCTGAATCGCTTTGGTTTCTGCAGGAAGCCCTGAGAACCGCTGCGTCGAATTCGTCACCTGATGGAAGACATCGTATAAAACTTCAGCCGTCAGTCGTTTGGGATAATAACGAGAAAAATTCTGTTTGTCTTTCAGGTTATATTCGTTCGGCAGCGAACTGAGCTGATAGGCATTTGATCGACAGATCGCACGAACCAGCTCTTTCAAATCAAAGCCGCTTTCAACAAAGTGCTTTGCCAGGCCATCCAGCAATTCGGGGTTCGCAGGAGGGTTGGTTGCCCGCATATCATCTTCGGGCTCCACAATCCCACGGCCAAAGAAGTGTTTCCAATACCGATTGACCAACGCTTTCGCAAAAAATGGATTGTCGGTACGAGACAACCATTGAACCAGTGCGACACGGGGATCACGTTCTGGACTGAGATCCAGAGGCTGCATTCCTAAAGCGGTTGGCTTGAGGTTTTCTCCTGAGCGAATATTTTTGGCCGTCGCCGCTCCTTCTTTATGGAAAATTCGCTTATCGCGGAAACCTCGTGTTCCAATGGATCCGGCAGTCGGATCTTTTGTTCCCACCCGGCTGAAGAAGGCTGCCAGACCATAGTAGTCATTCTGGCTCCATTTTTCGAAGGGGTGGTGGTGACAACGCGCACATTGAATACGCAATCCCAGAAATAGCTGCGCGGTATCTTCAACCTGCTCTTCAACAGTATTGACTTCACGATACCAGACCACAGCAGGGTTCTGTCGGAATTCACCGGAAGCAGAAAGAATCTCACCGACGAATTCGTTGTATGGTTTATTCTCGTAGAGACTGTTCCAGATCCATTGATAGAAGGCATTCGTACCAGCAATATCAACAGGCTGCAATTTTTTGTTCCGAAGAACCATATTCCATTTATTGGCAAAGTAATCTGCATATGCGGGGCTATCGATCAAACGATCAATCAGCTTATCCCGTTTGGCAGGATCTTTGTCGGCCAGGAATGCCTTGACTTCTTCTTCACTGGGTGTGGTTCCCGTGATGTCGATATAAACGCGTCGCATGAAAGTTGAATCATTGGCAACTGGTGAAGGTGGAATACCCAATACTTTCAGCTTATTGAAGACGGCTTCGTCAATCAAATTTTTCGATTCAGGTAACTTCGCAATCTCGATCCCCAGAGGAATCGTCGCACGGAATGTTGAGACCTGCCCCTGATAACGAGCCATGATGGCAACTTCACCAGACAGATTTAATGTTTTGACTAAACCGGTTTTATTGACTTCTGCCATTTCCGTATCGTTGGCTTCAAACAGAGCCATCCGCGTTACATCTTCGGTAGAACCATCGGAATAGGTGGCAATCACAGAAATCTGCTGTTCGGCCTCCTGTCCCATTGTACGGGTTGGAGGATAGCAGGAAATCGAAGCAACCGTGCGGTCTTTGTCACTTCCATAAGGCATTCCCTGTTCAATCCAGCGATAGAGTAGACGATACTCATACGAGTCAGGCTTAATCAATTTTCCACCACCGTGTGGCGTGACTCCCGTCCCCTTGGTTAACAACAGACTTTCAGCAGGCGATGTCGGAAACAGGCGGCGCCCCCGGCCTTCTTTGACCAGGAATTCAAAATCGTCTTCTGGATAAAAACCGAGCAAGGATAATTTAAACCCGTTCTGCCCACTGGCTTTTCCGTGACATCCACCACTGTTACAAGTCAACTTGGTAAAAATGGGAACGACCTGATTTTTGAAATTGATCGCATCCGGTGTCGCAATACCTTCAATTGTAACTGGAATGACGGCCGTCTTGCCATTCTTCGCAGTTACTGTCAACTGAGTCTGACCATCTTTGAAAGGCGTGATATAACCATCACTTGAAATGGAAGCAATATCCTGATTCGCAATCGTATATTTCACGTCCCGCGTCAGGTCCTGCAATTTGCCATTCTTTAAGACGCCGGTCACAACCACCTGCTGACGGGAGTCGGGACCTCTTAACAACAGCAGTTCTTTTTCACCTGGATTCGGGCCGATTTGAATTTCTTTAAAATCGACTTGGGGGGCAGTGGGTGCTGCCAGCGCACTTGTCGCAGCATTACCAGAAACAAGAAACAGTGTTAGCACTCCACATTGCATTAGGATCAGGGGTGTCCGAGAGCCTGTGATTCGGAAATCCATACATCAACTCCTGTGTAACTGGTTTCGTTTTTTACTTCAGGTCTGACTGCATGCTGTTTAATGCGATTACGAACAGACCTTTTCAAAGTAGCAAAATATTTGAAAACGCTTGTTATTAAATGGCTGGTTTGTAAGGGAAGATTTTTTAGGTAAGTTAACCAATCAGTATGTGACTGCCTGGTTGATTTTTGTGGAACAGTCGAAGTCCATTTATTAAATGAACTTTTCCTGATAGTTCAATGTATCAAAGTTTATTGAATTGTCAACGTTTTCGCCAGTCCGCCGAGAGAAAACTGCTATTTTGTCCACATTACACAAATGCGAATCGGACTCAACCAACCCGATACTCCATTGGTCTCAAGCTGAAATGACTGTCTAAAACCAGATAATTCCAAATTCCGGCACAATCATTAAAAAACGATTACCTCATTAATACAGCCCTTGATGCCATATTATTTGAAGGGAATCACACTGTTCTTCCAAAAACAAGATTTCTTTGATTGCCAGTGAAAGTCTCTTCTATAGAATAAAAGTTAGCACAGATTCTGCTTCAAGAGTTCCTTCCGAGGAATTTTTTGAAAATTCGCTTCATTACCTACTTCCCAAATGGCTTTAAAACATTCTCATGGCTGATCCTGCAAAGACCGAACTTCCTGTCTCCAACATCCAACATGTCTTCGAACGATTGAGGGCTGGCAAGCCTGTGATTGTGACAGACTCCAGCGAGCGGGAAAATGAAGGCGACTTTATTGTTGCCGCCGAAGCCATTACACCAGAGATAGTCCAGTTTCTGTTGCGGCATGGGAGTGGGGAATTATGCGTCTCCCTTCCGGATGAAGTCGCTGAGCGTCTGCAACTCAATCCAATTGTCGGCCCGGAAGAAAATACTGCCCCTAATCAAACCCAGTTTTTGATTCCCATAGATCACAAAGACAGTGGCAGCGGCGTAAGCGCTGAATGCCGTGCGATTACAATCCGTGCGTTAAGCGATGAAAACGCGCAAGCGTCCGACTTTGTCCGCCCGGGGCATATTCATCCCTTGCTGGCAAAACAGGGAGGCATCCTGCGTCGCGCCGGCCATACGGAAGCAACGGGCGACCTGCTGCATATGGCGGGCCTGAAGCCTGTGGGGGTGCTGATCGAAATCCTCAGCCAGGAAGGCTACGGAATGGCAGATGCTGAAGAACTGCAGGCCATTTCCAAGAAGTTTGACATTCCGATTATTTCCACAGCTGAAGTCATTCGCCATCGCTATATCAGCGAAAAACTGGTGCATCGCGAAGTGGAAGTTCCCATCAACACCAAAAACTACGGCACCGTTCAAGTCATTGGTTATTCGGTTGAACACGAAAGCCAGCAACCTGTGGCACTCGTCTGGGGAGATCTCTCTTCGGTCGAAGCCCCGCTGGTACGAATGCACTCGTCCTGTTTCACAGGCGACCTGCTTGATTCCCTGCGATGCGATTGTGGAGATCAGCTACACATGGCGATGACTGCCATCTACCAGGAACAAACAGGGGCTGTTGTTTATCTCCCACAGGAAGGAAGAGGGATCGGCCTGATTCCTAAATTGAAAGCATACGTCTTGCAGGATCAGGGATATGATACTGTCGAAGCCAATATCCAACTCGGCTTCAAAGCAGACAGCCGCGACTTCACTGTTGGAGTTCAGATCCTGAAAGACTTGGGACTGTCCAAAGTCCGCCTGCTGACCAACAATCCTAAAAAGACCGACTCCGATGTTTATACCGGCTTCGACCTGGAAGTAGTAGAACAAGTCCCCATCGTCGCGCCGCCGCATAAAGATCGCGAGTTCTACCTGCAGACCAAACGGGACAAAATGGGCCACATCCTGCCCACAACTCCCGCCGACTGATTTCAAAGTTTCTCAAACCGGTTCGCCGAAAGAAACTCGATCGGGTGCCTCGTATGCCCTTTGGTTGCCAGATCAGCGAGGATCTCACCAATGACCGAAGCAAATTTGAATCCGTGCCCGGAAAATCCCGCACCATACACAACCCCCTGATTCTGCGGGTGAGCATCAACGATAAAGTGTCCGTCAGGAGTGCGTGTATACATACACGCGGCATGCCGGACGGGGTCGGGTTTCAGCCCCGGCATCACTTCACTGATAAATCGGGACAGGGCCGGCACATCCGATTCCAATAATTCCCGGTTTAAAAGGCTTGGATCGGCCACCAGTTCACCGCCGGTATGCTCTGCCAGTTTGACTGTTACTCCATCCAGAGAGGGAAAGCCATAGAACTCTCCATAAGGCATATCAAAAAAGAAACCACCCTTCCCTCGATCCAGATTGTAAACCGGCTGTTTTACCGGGCTCCAGAACAAAACCTTTCGCACAACTTCCAGTGGTAGATTTAACGCCGACAGACAGGCACTGCTCCAAGCCCCCGCCGTCACAATTAGCTTGGATGCTGTAAAATGTTGTGCTTCCGTTTGAACTTCAATCACCTGGTCGCTAACCGTGACCGATTGAATCTTCTCATTGAAATAAACTTGTGCTCCCTGACGCTCTGCACATTCGATATGAGTTCGTACACAGTCTTCTACATGCAGAAAACCGGCCTCCGGCTCATACGTGGCTTCAAATCCGTCTGGAATGTGAAATCCGGGGAAGCGAGCTGTGGCTTCAGCAGCAGGCACCATCTCTACAACGACATCATATAACCGGGAAGCCAAATGCACGCCTTGAATGACTTCGCCTTCAGGAGGCCCTGCCACCATTAGGCCACAGGGATCGAAGAGTTCCTGTCCCGATTCCTGTTCCAGTTCACGCCATAATTCATAAGCACGCTGTAGTAAGGGAATATAATTAGGATGCTCAAAATATGCTTTGCGAATAATTCGGGTTTCGCCGTGTGAACTTCCCCGATCATGGGCGACTCCAAACTGTTCAATGCCCAGCACATTCAGTCCACGACTGGCGAGATGATATAAGGCGCTACTGCCCATTCCCCCCAGACCGAGAACCAGATAATCAACATGCACTGTCATGAAATAATCTCGTTCATTTTCTCTGCCAGACGATTCATTTTCGCGCCATCGAAACCTGCTATATAACTATATAAAGCGAGTTGATTATCGCCGGCGATGACCTCAGTCGTCAATGTCGTTTCGCATGTTACTAGACCCGGAACGGATTTCAGTTTTTCGAGAAAGCTGCTTTCGGAATTACACATGATAAAAAAATTACCGGGTGTTCTGAAAATGGCGGTCAACCTACCCCACATACACACTGACCACCAAATTTGAACACCCGGTAATTAATGACATCACAGAAAACCATCAAGGTAAGATCATTTTCTGTATTAAGATCTGCCATCACATCGCACGGCTTGCCACTTCACATTAACAACCCATACAAGCCCTGCTTGTTCTCGCAGAATCTGTTTTCGTCGCAGTTCTTCCTCACCGCACTGCGGGAAAGATCGAAATCTTCCCTGTTGTATTCGCCCAGTCTCAACCTGCCGAATTGAGAAATCCCCCCCTGGGCTCCAATAATTCGTCAGCAGCAGTTATTTGGAATCATTCGCATCTAACAAACCAGTCGAGCGGCCTCAACCACAGAAAGCGTACCCAGCGATGCCGAATCTGGCAGTCCATCACCGTCTCGATGTTCTTTCCGTCCCTTGATTACGGACTGACTTTCTTCCCCTTGCTCTTCATCAAACAATTCCCCTCTGACAACTCTGAGGTGGTCGGGAGCATCAATGCCGATTTTGATGGAACCTTTTCCGGTACGAATTACTTTCACCAGAATTTCATCGCCAATTCGAATTCCCTCAGCTAACTTCCGTGTCAAAACCAACATAATCGTCACTCCTTTTATCGTTAGATCCAATTTCAGATGCAGTATTTTGGTTTACCTTTGAGCAATTCTGCCTGTCCACAAGCCATTGCCCGGTCATATTGAATTAGTAATTGCGATTTGCGTGCCAATTCCATTTCTCCTAAATGAAATTTGTACTAAGCCATTACTATCATTCATCTTAAAAAACATACAATTCCTAAATCGTCTGAATCGCAGTGGATGCTTTTTCAAAAAACTGTCCCCAATAGTACAATTTTCAATCCCAGAGAATCATTTTGGGGACACATTTTTCAACTTTTCCAACGGCAGGAAACGATATCTGAGCGGCTTCGGTTGCAATATCAGGCAGGGCAAATATACTATTGGCTTCCTTGAATGGCCGAATCTTTCAAACTGCGGTCAATTTACGTCAATTGAAATCAGCATAAGCTGAGTTTTTCAGAACCCACTAGATAGTCAAAGAGTATACAAATGGGTCAGAAGTGTGATGCCTGTGGCAAGACTCCTGTAATTGGTAACCGAGTTCGCCAACGTGGTAAGTACAAATACCTGGGTGGTAACGGTCGACAGACAACCGGCGTTTCCAAACGCGTCTTCAAACCAAACCTGCAGAAAATTCGGGTTCAGGTCGGAGGCAGCGTACAAACACAACGTGTTTGCACCCAATGTATTCGATCCGGCAAAGTGACCAAAGCCGTCGCGAAAAAGCCGTTTACATTACCCTCAAATTAATACCGATTCCCGCTCTGAAGTAGATTGTCAATGAGTACTCAACTCTCTGAGCAAGACGTGCTGAAAGTTGCTTCACTCTCCCGCTTGAAACTTTCTGCAAAGGAAGTTGATGCGCTGGGGAGACAGATGGAATCCGTACTCAAATATATCGACATGCTGGACGAGCTGGATACCGAAGGCGTCGAACCCATGGCACATGCGATTGAGATTTCCAATGTCTTTCGCGAAGATCAGCTTAAAGAAAGTCTCCCACGAGAAAAAGCGCTAGCCAATGCTCCACAAACGGACGGGAGTTATTTCCTGGTACCCGCAATTCTCTAGTTGACCGGCGTCTTTACCATTGAGCACATAAAAGCAATAATCCAAGGCCCGGCTTGCTGACAAGTCGGGCTTTTAAACTTATATGGAGACTCGACATTCCATGTCTATCACGTCAGCCACCGCAAGCGAACTGCTCGCGAAAATGAACTCCGGTGAAATCAGTAGCGAAGAAATCACCACTGCCTGCCTAGATGAGATCTCCCGTCGCGATAGCAGTATCAATGCCTTTCTTTCCGTACAACAGGAAGCGGCCCTCGAAAAAGCGAGAGAAGTCGACCAGAAACGAAAAGCTGGCAAACCGCTGGGGAAACTGGCTGGCGTTCCTGTCGCCCTGAAAGACAATATCTGTGCCGAAGGTGTCGCTACCACCTGTGCCAGCAAAATGCTGGAAAATTTTGTTCCACCTTATGATGCCCACATCGTGGAGCAACTCAAAGCAGCTGACGCCATCCTGATTGGCAAGACCAACCTCGATGAATTTGCGATGGGCTCTTCGACAGAAAACTCGGCCTTCAAAACAACGACTAACCCCTGGAATACGGACTATGCCGCTGGTGGATCCAGCGGAGGCTCAGCTGCCGCCATCTCAGCCGGCTTTGCGCCACTGGCCTTAGGCAGTGATACAGGCGGATCGATTCGCCAGCCCGCCAGTTTTTGTGGTGTCGTCGGCCTGAAACCGACTTATGGCCGCGTTTCCCGATATGGTTTAGTGGCGTTTGCCAGTTCACTCGATCAAATCGGCCCATTCGCCCGCGATGTGACAGACGCTGCGTTAATCCTGGAAACCATCTCCGGGAAAGACCAACGTGACACGACGAGTCTGGATGCCCCTGTTCCGGAATTCACTGCGAACCTGGAGCAGCCTCTGGAAAACCTCAAAGTCGGCTATGTCAAACACCTGCATGAAGAAGGCCTACATCCCGATGTGAAAGCAGCCACAGAACAGGCACTCGACGTTTACAAATCGCTGGGCGCAGAGCTGGTTCCTATTGAGTTGCCGCACGCAAAATACTGCGTCGCCACCTACTACATTATTGCCCCTTCCGAAGCTTCCAGCAACCTGGCCCGCTATGACGGCGTGCACTACGGCCACCGTGCAGAGCAATTCGACAACATGATCGACATGTACGCAGCCAGTCGCGGCGAAGCATTCGGTGCGGAAGTCAAACGGCGTATCATGCTCGGTACTTATGCCCTTTCCTCTGGGTACTATGACGCCTATTACCTCAAAGCCTTGAAAGTTAGGCGACTGATTCGGAACGACTTCGAACAGGCGTTTCAAAACGTCGATATTATCGCCACACCAGTGACTCCCACACCTGCTTTTGCGATCGGTGAACTTGTGGACGATCCATTGGCAATGTACCTGGCTGACATATTCACGACCAGTGCCAATCTGTCAGGGATTCCGGGAATTTCGATTCCTGCAGGCATGAGCGAAAACAACCTCCCCATCGGCCTGCAGCTATTGGCACCGCCACTGGAAGAAGAACGGCTCTTACGTGCCGCACGCATGTTTGAACGCGAAACCGAATGGCACTTGAAACGCCCGGAATAAAAACCGGGGGATTCTCAACAATATCAAACAGACAGTAATCTTAGACATTGAAATAAAGGGTAGCGTGACATAATGGACTATACGGTCATCATCGGTCTCGAAGTCCACGTGCAGTTACAGACCAAAACGAAGCTCTTCTGTGGTTGTTCAACGAAATTCAACCCGGACCATCCGAACACACAGACCTGCCCGGTCTGCCTCGGCCTGCCCGGTGCGTTGCCGGTGCTTAACCGGGAAGCATTTCACTTGGGAATGAAAACGGGACTGGCGATCAACTGTGAAATCCCTGCGTTTACCAAATGGGACCGCAAGCAGTACTACTATCCCGATCTGCCGAAGGCCTATCAAATCAGCCAGTACGATCTCCCCATGAGCCAGAACGGCTGGCTGGAAATAGAAATCGATCCCGAAACCCGCGAAAAGAAGAAAATCGGGATCATCCGTGCTCACTTGGAAGAAGACGCCGGTAAAAACAGCCACGATGAATCGGGCCGTGGACAGGACAGCAAAGTTGACCTGAACCGCTGCGGAACACCCTTGGTCGAAATCGTGTCTGAACCCGACCTGCGATCAGCCCAGGAAGCCCGCACCTACCTGGAAGAACTGAAACTCTTACTGACCTACATCGATGTTTCCGATTGTAACATGCAGGAAGGCAGCCTGCGGTGTGATGCGAACGTGAACCTGCATGTGCCTCAGGAAAATGGCAACACCACACCGACGCCGATTGTAGAAATCAAAAACCTCAACAGTTTTCGCGGCGTAGAACAAGCCATCGAATATGAAGTTGAGCGACAATGGAAAGAATGGCAGAAAACCGGACTGAGCCTGAAAGACGTTCCTAAAGAGACCCGTGGCTGGGATGCTGACCGTGGGATTACCTTGGAACAACGCGGCAAGGAAGACGCCGCTGACTATCGCTATTTCCCCGACCCGGATCTGGCTCCTGTCATAGTGACCGATGCAGAACGTGAGCGTGTCACGAACGAACTTTGTGAACTACCCGCTCAGCGCAGAGCCCGGTTTGAAGAGAGCTATCAGCTGTCTGCTTATGACGCTGCTGTGATTATTGACCAGGGGCTGACAGTCGCTGACTATTTCGAGACAGTGACCAAAGGCTGTGGCAATGGTAAGCAGGCCGCAAACTGGGTCACTCAGGATGTGCTCCGTGAACTGAATGAACGTGGGTTGGCTATTTCAGAATTCCCCATTCAGCCGAAAGTGCTCGCGGCACTACTACAAAAAGTGAATGCCGAAGAAATCACGATTAAAAGTGGACGGACTGTATTTCAGGAACTGTTGAACTATTCCGACGGGATTCCCGGAGTAGAACAGATCCAGAGCATCATTGAGGACAAAGGACTGGCTTTGGTTTCCGATACCGGCAAGCTCGACTCGATCGTTCAGACAGTTGTTGAGAAAAACGAGAAAGCCGTCGCTGATTTTCAAAGCGGTAAGCAGGCTGCAGTGGGAGCTTTGATCGGGCAGGTGATGCGTGAGATCAAAGGAGCTGATCCGAAAGTCGTCCGTGAACTGTTAATCAAAAAAATGAGCTAACTGAATTGCAAGCTTACTGACATCGCTTCTGCAAAGAGTCTGCGACTCAACAGACGTAAAAAAAGGGCATCGAAATGCCCCACTTCAGAATCTCGAATTCTGCTAAAAAATCCCGAGTTCGTCGCGTGCATCTTCGGTCATTAATTCAGGCGACCAGGGAGGCGTCATCGTTAACTGGATACTGGCCTCGTCGACATCATCTAACCGTTCCAACGCCATTTTTGCCTGCGTAATAATCTGCGGACCGGCCGGACAGGCGGGGCTGGTTAACGTCATCGAGACCGTTACCTTCGCACTGTCTTCTTCCGTTCGTTGAACTTCATAGACCAATCCTAAATCAACAATATTAATATTTAATTCCGGGTCAATCACCTGCTTCAACGCATCAATCAGCGCTTCTTCGCCGCCGACACCCTTCAAAGCAGAGAACACGGGCAACTGCCCGTCACGCCCATTCTCCCCAGAATCATTATTCAATTCATCTGACATATTCTTGTCTCCCGATCTATTTGATGACGCCCATAATCAACAAAAAATAACTAAATAAATCACAAAAACTATTCACTTGAATATCAAAAATATATTTTATCTATTTCACCGCAGGCCGTGCAAAGATATTCCTGCCTCGGATTTCAATTTCAAATGTTTTAATCGGCTTCGTAGCCGGCATGCAAAGTGCTTTTCCCGTCACTAAATCAAACCGTGCACCATGACGAGGACACTTAATTGCCCCATCTTCAATACAGCCATTAGTCAAAGGCTGACCATCATGTGTGCATATATCCTCTATCGCCAGATACTGATCGTTAATTCGAATCAGCAGTGCAGGAGTATCGTCAATAAATACTTCCAGGCGATCGGCAGTGCCAAATTCATCTATGGCTGCAATTTCTTCGAAGTCAGGCATGTCTGTCTATCTTTATTGTCTTCAGACGGTCAAAAGTTACCGACCAAATCCTAACTTTTTAATGATTGCCTGATTCAGCGTCTCGCGGACGACTTCAACGGGAATTCTATCGAAGACGGTCTGGAAAAACCCTTCTACAATTATGTGCATCGCTTCATATTCGGACATGCCCCGTGACATGCAATAGAAGATTTGCTCTTCATCAACGCGACCTGCTGTCGCTCCGTGGGTACAACGCACATCATCGGCTTCAATTTCCAACCCCGGTATCGCGTCTGCACGACAGGTAGGAGAAAGCATCAGGGAATCATTTCGCTGATACCCGTTTGTCTGCTGACCTTCTGGTTCGACCCGAATCATTCCCCGCCAGATCGCACGTGCGTGATCTCGCAAGACTTGTTTATAAAGCAGATCAGATCGGGTCTCGGCAGCATTGTGCCCCTGCTGAGTATAAAACGAATGAACTTGTTGATCAGTTGAGAATGTCACACCGTTGACTTCTGCCTCTGCGCCACGCCCGTCCAGTACAACGTCTTGATGTATGTGAGCCAACTTGGCACCGATCCCACCAACGGTCCATTGCAGGAATCCGTTATTCTCAACGCGCCCCGCCTGATGTCCGATATGCCAGACTTTGTGATTCCAGTTCTGTAACTGGACATAACGCAACCGGGCATCTTTGGCCAAAATCAATTCGACAGCCCCGACATGCAGCCCCAGATTCTCTTCCGTAGTCGAAGCGGTTTCTTCCAACAAAGTCGCAGAAGCTCCTTCTTCGAGAATCACCAGGGTATGACTGAAGTCGGCTGCTTTCTCTGACTGAAGCGTAATCAGACTATGTAACGGAGCCTCGACCACGGTATTGCGTGGAACATACAAAACCGTGCCCCCCGTCCAAAATGCCGCATGCCATGCGGAAAATCGATCTGTTTTACTATCGACGGCTTTGGTCATGAAATACTTCTGAATTAGCCCACTATGTTCTCGCACAACAACAGCCAAGTCACCAAAGATGACTCCCTTCGCTGCCAGTTCTTCTGCTAGATCGTGTGAAGCCAGTTGTCCGTCGACATGAGTGACATGTCCGGCAAATTCAGCCCGCCCCTTCAACAGGGTCTCTGCAGTTCTACTGTTGGCAGTTGCCTGGGAAACTTCAGAACCGGTACTGAGCTGAAAACGATCGGGACGCAGAGCTCGTAAATCAACGCGACGCCACTCTTCCGGATCCAGCTCCGTTTCTAAAAGTTCACGATAGTGCTGAAAGGCCTGTCGACGTGACTGGGTTACCCAGTCGGGCTCATCACGTGTTGCCAGAAACGCTTCAAACGCGGCTTCACCAAAACCAGCAGGAATCACAGCAGATGTATTAACCGAGGGAGTACTCATACTATTATCTATAATGCCTTCAGTATGTTTGCGTGTAGTAAGTTTGGTCTGTTTGAAGGGGCTGCCTTCACCTGTTATGTCTGTTGTTCAATTCCATTGGATCACAGTAATAAAACGACTGCTTTACCCAATGGAACCTTCCATCTGCAATTCAATCAGCCGATTCATTTCGACCGCGTATTCCATCGGTAACTCTTTCACCAGTGGCTCGATGAAACCAGTCACAATCATCGAAGAGGCTTCCGCTTCGGTCAGACCGCGACTCATTAAGTAAAAGAGCTGCTCTTCGCCGATTTTGGAAACACTGGCTTCGTGCTCAATGGCAACGTCATCTTCTTCAATTTCAATATACGGATAAGTATCGCTACGACTTTCCGGGTCCAAAAGCAGAGCATCACAGACAACGTTGGACTTACAACCATGGGCTCCCGGATCTACTTTTGCCAGACCACGATAACTCGATCGACCACCATCTTTAGAGATACTTTTGGAGATAATACGACTCGATGTATTCGGAGCACAATGGACCATTTTAGCCCCGGCATCCTGATGCTGTCCTTTGCCGGCAAAGGCAATCGACAGCGTTTCGCCACGAGCCCCCTCGCCCATCAGAAAGATTGCCGGATACTTCATTGTCAACTTCGACCCCAGATTCCCATCAACCCACTCCATGAGTGAGTCTTCATAGGCAAAGGCCCGCTTGGTGACAAGGTTATAAACGTTATTCGACCAGTTCTGAATCGTGGTATATCGGAACCGTCCACCCTTTTTCACAATGATCTCGACCACGGCCGAGTGCAGACTGTTGGAACTGTAAGTCGGCGCCGTACAACCTTCGACATAATGGCAGGATGCTCCTTCATCGACGATCACCAGTGTCCGCTCGAACTGCCCCATGTTTTCCGAGTTAATTCGGAAGTAGGCCTGTAACGGAAACTCGATATGAACGCCGGGAGGAACATACACAAACGAACCACCCGACCAGACAGCGGAATTCAACGCAGCAAACTTGTTATCATCCGGAGGGATGATCTTGCCAAAGTATTCCTTGAACAGTTCAGGATGATCTCTTAAGGCAGAATCGGTATCGGTGAAAATCACCCCCTGCTTTGCCAGATCTTCCTGCAAACTTCCGTAAACCACCTCTGATTCATACTGAGCCTTCACCCCCGAAAGGAACTTTTTTTCTGCCTCTGGAATCCCCAGTCGATCGTACGTTTTACGAATATCATCGGGAACATCTTCCCAGCTGCGTTCCTGCCCCTCTGAGGCACGCACAAAATAATGGATATCCTGATAATTAATTTCGTTCAGATTACCGCCCCATTGTGGCGTCGGTTTTGATTCGAAAATCTCGAAAGACTTCAAACGAAAATCCCGCATCCAGGCAGGCTCATTTTTCATTTCCGAAATTTGAGCAACGACTGCGGCATTTAAGCCTTTCTGACCGGTAAACACATACTTGTCTGTGGGATCATGAAATCCATATTGATATTCTCCAATATCAACATTCTCATTTTCAGAATTGGTATCCAATCTGGTTGACATTTCAATTTCTCCCACTCTGTATTTCAAAATGCGCCCCAACAACAGGATGCACTTTTTTAATTGACTGTAAGTTTCTTAAGTAAAGAACCGACTGTTTTTTCTGAAACTATGAATGCAGCAGTCTCATACAAAACTAAACCTATACCGCTTCAACAACTTCTTCTGCTGCCGCTTCAGGATGACGCTCACGTATGCTGGAATAACCGTGTTCATGAAGTTCTGCAGCCAGACTGGCGTCGCCGGTCTCAACAATTCGGCCTGCCAACATGACGTGGGTAAACTGAGGTTGATTGAATTCCAACAACCGTTCGTGGTGCGTAATGATCAACACGCCCATTTCCGGACCTGACAACCTGCTCAAACCTTCGCTGACCACTTTGACGGCATCGCTGTCCAGTCCACTATCTGTTTCGTCGAGGATGGCAAATTTAGGCTGCAACATGGCCAGCTGAAGAATCTCCATCCGTTTCTTCTCACCACCAGAGAAGCCATCGTTCAAATAACGGCGGGCCATCTCCGGATCCATGCCCAGTTCGTTCATTCGCTCTCGGAGCTCTTTCCGAAACTCACGCATCGGAATCAACTTCTCGCCTTCTTTCCGATCAGGATTTCGAACATTCGACATCGCATGGCGCAGAAAATCAGCTACTTTGACACCAGGAATCACAACAGGATACTGGAATGCCAGAAACAGCCCCAGCCGAGCTCGCTCGTTTGGATCCAGTTCCGAAATGTCGGTTCCGTCGATCTCAACTTTCCCTTTGGTAATTTCATAACTCGGATGCCCGGCTAAGGCGTAGGCCAGTGTACTTTTTCCAGAACCGTTGGGCCCCATCAACGCATGGATCTCACCCTGATTAATTTCCAAGTTGACACCTTTTAAGATCGGTGTGCCACTGACTGATACATGTAGATCGGAAATTTTCAACAAACTCATTTTTCGTATTTCATCCTGTCATCCGGTTTTCTGAACGAATTCAGAAACATCAATTAAATTTACGGTATCTTCTCAGTTAAGTTGTCTCTGCCTGAAACTCACAACAATGATGACCATCCAGACAGCACTCTGCCAAATTCATCTTGGTCCCCAAAACCCGTTCGAACACACGTTGCTCCAGTTCACAGATGGAAGCATCGCCACTGGCGATATCGTGATAGGGACAGTTATGTTCGCGTAAGATCGGTAGAGGGCCTGAATTGTCCAGTTCCACAACAAACCCACGTTCTTCCAAAGCTTCTTTCAGTTGCTCCATGCGTCCGTTTAAAGAAGGTGCATCCACATTGCGGCCATACTGCTGCACCAGAGCAGTCTGGATTCGGGCTGCCAGACGACAACGAAGTTCCTCATTATCAATCCCTTTGAGCTCTTCCCAGAGGATGTTGGCCAGTTCGGCATAATTATCCCCCAGCAACCGCATCCCTAAAGGAGTCACGGAATACGTATAATGCGGACGCCCTCGCCCTTCCTTGACTTGTGTTCGTGCGATCAAATCCAGCCCCTGCAAACGGACCAGACGTTGACGAACTGCTGTAGCCGTCACGCCTTCCTGTTCACATATCTCGTTTATCGTTGCTGACTTAAGACGATTGAGCCCCAGCAAAAAACTGCGATCATGATCATCGATTGAAACACGCATAGATTGTTTTCTACTTGGTGAAAAAGGGTCTGTATCTGACGTTAGCAGCAACCTGATAGATCAAGCGCTACGACAATCTGCGTAATAGTCCTTATACCAGCATCCTAGGCATACCTGTCATTTTTGACAACCAATATTGTCAAAAAGAAACAATTGAGATCCAGTTTCAAAACCAGCGAACTTTTCATCGCTTTTTCAAGAATCACCTTGGAACGTAAACCTTTATTTGATAGTCTCATACAACAATTATGATAACAAATGATGATGATGCGCTCTCAGGGGTAATTACAATCCCCCCTGACTCACTCCCGTTAACCAACCCGATAAATCACAATTTCAGTAAATGCCTGTAACACACTGCGTTTTTTTCCGCTTTAGAGATTATCTGACTCACCAAAAGCTCGAACTCTGATTTGATGCTTTATCTCTGGCAACTGTTACTTGCGAATGGGAATCCAATTTTATGAATCTCGACCGGCAATACAGCCCCCTCTCTTTGGTAGTTCGTTCGGGACTGGTCACAGTTCTGATGCTCCTGCTTCTTAATTTAAGTAACATGACAGTGAATGCATCACAGGCACCTGCCTCGGCACCAGAAACAGCTAAGGAAGCCCCACCAAAAAACCAAGCCCCAGATCAAAAAACTACAAAGGAACCAGAGGCTGGTGGTTTTGCACAGATCGAGCAAAATATTGATGCAGTCTTTGGGCTATTCAACGGAGCGGTCGCCAGTGTGTTCTTTTTTCCTGTCCCTTTAACAGCCGATCAATTTCGCGCTGGAGATGGAATCCCCTTAGCAGTGCTCTGGCTAGTGATCGGCGCGACTTATTTCACATTCCGCATGAACTTTATAAATCTCCGTGCGTTCAAGCATTCCCTTTTGCTTGTACTGGGAAAATATGACGACCCGGAAGATGAAGGGGAAGTCACCCACTTCCAGGCATTAACGGCTGCCCTCTCTGCGACAGTCGGACTGGGCAACATTGCTGGCGTGGCCATTGCAATCGCCACAGGTGGTCCTGGAGCCATGTTCTGGATGATGCTGGCGGGAGTGTTGGGCATGACGTCGAAATTTGCCGAATGCACCCTTGCCCAAATTTACCGTCGTATCAACCCGGACGGACGTGTAATGGGTGGCCCCATGTGCTATCTCTCAGATGGCTTAAAAGAACAGTTTCCTGGAAACCCCTTTATGAATGGTCTAGGTAAAGTCCTCGCAGTTTTGTTCGCCGTCTTGTGTATCGGAGGCTCCCTGGCCGGCGGAAACGCATTCCAGGTCAAGCAATCATTGGGTGCCGTGGCAGAGACGGTTCCAATCTTAAGTGAATACAGCTGGGCCTATGGATTAATCATGGCGTTTTTCGTAGGCATCGTTATCATCGGTGGCATCCGTAGCATCGCACGCACGACTGAGAAAGTCGTGCCATTCATGTGTGGTGTCTATGTCCTGGCATGCCTGGCAATTATTATTATCAACATCGGTAAAGTCCCCGCATCGTTTCAGGCAATTATTGACGGCGCGTTCGCTCCTGATGCAATGTACGGAGGAATCATTGGTGTACTGATTCTTGGCTTCAAGCGAGCCGCCTTTTCGAACGAAGCCGGCGTGGGCTCGGCAGCCATCGCTCACTCAGCTGCCAAAACACAATATCCGGTTCGGGAAGGGATTGTCGCTTCGCTGGGACCATTTGTTGATACAATCGTAATCTGCACCATGACCGCACTCGTGATGATTATTACCGGTGCCTACAATGACCCTCAATACACGCATCTGATTGACAGCAATAATGGCGCTGCCCTGACATCAGAAGCGATGGACTCACAAATCCCCTACTTCCAATATGTCCTTTCGGTCTCGGTTATCTTATTTGCTTACTCGACTATGATCTCCTGGTCTTATTACGGAGAACGCTGCTGGGCCTTTCTGTTTGGCGATAGCAAGAAAGCCTCGATGTCTTACCGCATTCTATTCCTGGTCTTTGTAGTACTGGGTTCGATTGTCTCTGCAACGAATGTACTGGACTTTGGAGATTTAATGATTCTGGGTATGGCGTTCCCCAACATCCTGGGAGTATTACTGCTTTCAAACCGGGTCAAAAGGGAACTGGACATCTATTGGAATCGATATAAGTTGGGAGAATTTGAGAACCAGACCAGCTCATCGTAGTTGCATAAAATTACCAATGTTGGCTGACATCAAAATTTCGTACAATTCACAATGACGGCTGTTACTTGCCCCCTAACATAAGAAAGCAAACACCATGGGCTACTTCACAGGAAAAAAGATCCTTGTCCCTGTTGATTTCTCTGAGAGCTCACTCGAAGCCATCAAGAAAGCCATTCAAATTTCAGAAGCTCCAGCAAACGTGACCGTCGTGCATGTCATGGTGCCGCTGGATCTGGTTTCACCGGGTGTTCTGTTTGGAGGGCTGACCGATGAAAAACGCACAGAGCATGTCAAAAAATATGCCAAAGAAGAATTTGAAAAATATCAGATTGAAGGCGTCGGTTTCAAAACGCTGGTTGGCGACCCCGGGATCAAAATTGCCGACTTTGCAAAAGATAATGGCATCGATCTAATCGTGATCCCATCACATGGCTATACAGGAATCACCAGACTGGCGCTGGGTTCTGTTGCAGAACGTGTTCTCAGACATGCTCCCTGCCCGACCCTCGTTTTGCGTCAGCCAAAAAGCTGAGTTGAGAAAACACAGAAACGAGTCCACGACAATAAAATTCCAACCTAGGTTTTATCGGGCTTCTGTTGCGCGACAGGTTCCTTCTGTTCGACAGCCGGCTCCGGAGACAAAATTTCCACCAGTAGATTTCGAAAGTGAATTTCAGAGCCTTCGCTCTGAAGGGCGATTGCGCCTTTACTCGGATCACAGCCGGTAACTTCACCAAGCTTGACCCCATTAATCATCACAGAAATATTCCCCTGCTGGCACGTTAACACGCATTTATGCCACTTCCCGACTGGTAAATCCAAAGGCTTTGTCGGCGAGAGTTTATTTGCAGACTTGGCACCACTCCCTGGCGTCGGAAATACATAGCCAGCTTCCGGTCGATGCAACTGAACCTGAAATGCCTTAGGCCAGACTTTGTCGGGTTCAGCTGTAAACAGCAGGATTCCGCTGTTGGCATTCGGGTCGTTGGGATACATCCACTCCATACTAAACCGAAAATTTTCATATGACTTTTGCGTACGAATATAGCCGTAAGGTTTTCCGGAACAAATCAAAATGCTGGGCAGGTCCTTGCCACCGCCGACAACCTTCCAAGTCACATTTCGGTTTGCTTCTTTCTCTTCTTCGCTGAAATATTTCCAATGATCCCAGAAGTTTCCGCCGTTCAATAATTTTTCCGGACCGGGCAATGGTCGAGAAGAGGGAGCAGGTTTCTCTACTTTTTCACCCGTATCTTGTTTTGGCGGAGCCTTTGCGTCCTGCGCCATTAATGTGGCTGTCCCCAACACAAAGTAGGTAATTCCCCCCATCAGAAGCAGCGAAGAAAACCGGTTTCGCATATGCTTTTGCTTTGAACAGACAGACGCCTGCCTCCACTTATCCCAAAATCGATGATGAAAATTCAGCACGCTATTGTTTGCCCGAGATTGACTGTTAAAAGAACCTGACTATGGAAATGTAGGTAAGAGAATCAGATATTCTAAACCCATACTCATCAACATTCAATTATGCCCGTCATTCGTTCCACTAGATTTCACAAATGACCTATCCAGAAACAAGTGAACACAACATCAGACTAACACCACTGCGTGGGAGATACCAGCAATAACTCCAACTATTTTTCTGTCGATGAAAAGATCAGCCCTGCCACACACACCAAATCAATCCCTGTAAATTTTATTTGACGATCAAGCCAACTGATTGATAAACTAATTGAAAATCGGAACAGTACCAACCCTCCTCTAAAACAAAGATTGGTGTTCTCATGCAATTCAATCCGCTCGCTCTCTCGCAAAGTCTCACTCCCGACTCTCTGCCAGTCACACGACGGCATTTCGTTAAAACGGTGGGAGCCGCGATCGCAGGAACTCCAATCTTAAATACAGCGGGATTACTGGCAGGACAGCCCTCAGAAAAAACACCGCAGCCAACAGCTCCGGAACCACTCACTCGAAAACTGTATGAAAGCCTGACCCCTAAACAAAAATCAAAAGTCTGTTTTGGGTGGGACCATAAGGACAAACATGGACTGCTGCGTCAGCATGTTCGGGCGAACTGGAATATTACCGAACCGATTGTTAACAGTGACTTCTTCACCAAGGACCAAAAAGATATCATTGAGGCCATCTTCTTTGGTCACTTTGATCCCAGCTGGCATAAAAAAATTCGCAAGCAACTTCTGGATGACCAGGGCGGTTATGGAGAAGACCAATCGATAGCCATTTTTGGAACGCCGGGAACCGATCAATTTCAATTCGTCATGACGGGACGTCACACAACGGTTCGTAGCGATGGAGACAGTGCAGAACACCTGGCCTTTGGTGGCCCCATTTTTTACGGACATGCTGCGGACGAATTTAATGAAAAAGCCAACCATCCTGGAAATGTATTCTGGGAGCAGGCGTTAAAAGCAAACCATGTCTACAAAATTCTGGATGGGAAACAGCGCAAAGCTGCTCTGATTCCTCAGGCCCCTTCTGAAACCAAGGTCCATTTCAAAAAAACGGCCAACCAGATCACAGGTTTGCAGGTTGCTGACATGACCCGCGACCAAAAACAGGAGATGCAGAAAGTTCTCAGCTCACTTATCGAGCCGTTCCGGACATCCGATCAAAAAGAAGTTCGAAAATGCATCAAAGCCCAGGGCGGCTTGGATCAATGTAAGATATCCTTCTACCAGTCTGGTGATATCGGCAAGGATCAGGTCTGGGATAACTGGCGTCTCGAAGGGCCCGCCTTTGTCTGGCACTATCGCGGAGCACCTCATGTGCACGTCTGGGTGAATATTTCAGATGACCCCCACACACAAATTGTCACTAGTTGATTTTTGTTTTGTGCAATGATCCCTTGTTAAAAGTGGCTCAAAAAGACGAGCCACTTTTTTATGGATTCAAGTGAGTTACCTTTGAGTGACAATGAACTTCATACCTGCAAGATTTCTTGACCTGCATCAGACCCCGCGCGTTAATAAACCACAAAAGAAAAACGCTTTCGATTCAACATTGCAAGTAAAGCCTTCCTGAGCTTTTTGAACGTGAACATGCAATTTCAATATCGAACGAAAGTTCTTCCTTGCTTTGTTTTCGAATCGAGCTTCTCCATACAGAACGCAACATGAAAGTTTTTTTGAACTCTTTAAAACGTTGACTGATGTCGGTTGACTTTCTGAGTAGATAAGCAATATTGGTCTTTAGCAAAAGTTGTTTTCTGTTTTTGCTATGGAAAATTTTTTGTGATTACTTATGATACTTCGATAGACACATCCACAGATTTGAAATCGCAAGTTAAATCTGTAAAGTCAAATACATCCTGAGTAAATCACCCTGAATTTTATTTATTGTTATTGACAATTAGACCACTGAATCTAATTGAAAATATATACCTGATCTTCTCTCCAGACAGCAGGTGACCGAGTGACTAAAGAGCTTCTCTCACAGCGTAAAGTCAATTCGTTCTCTACTCCATCTTCCACTGTTGAATCAAAAAATAACGAGCATTCGTTTTCTCTGTCTGATCGAATTTCCGTAAATCAGATCACAACCTATCACTGGTCTTTCAAAGAGAGTCTGCTCGGTCTGCTGGCTGGCGGCATCCCGGCGATTGGTCTCTGGAACCGAAAAATCCTGGACCTAGAAACAGACCAGGCAGCAGAATTAGTGATTGATTCGGGGATCAAAGTTTCAACCATTACTCTCGCTGGTGGGTTTACAGGCTGCAATGAATACTCGTTTGATGACTCGATCGCTGACGCCATTGAATTGATCCAATTTGGCGGGCAAGTCAATGCAACTGCCATCCAGATTGTCAGTGGTCCCCGTGCAGGACACACTTTAAATCATGCACGGGATCTGACCATCGAAGCCCTCAAAAAACTAGGAGATACCGCAGCAGCAAATGGCACCAGACTGGCATTAAAATCTATGCCAGTCCCATTTGCCCGAAACTGGACTTTTCTCAACTCTCTGCATTCTTCCTTAGAGATCATCGACGCATGCGGACACCCGGCCGTTGGAATTTCAATCGACCCCGCTCAGCTTCAGCAGGAAGGAAAAATTCAGGAACTACTTCCTGAGATAATCTCACTAGTGACTGCTGTTCAAATTTCTAACTTTGACTCAAACACCACTTCACGAGATTCCTTCGCCAGCTATGACATGATTGAAGCCATCAATGATGCCGGCTATCAGGGTTTCTTTGATTTGGAAATCTGGTCTGAACAAATTTGGCAGTCCGACTATTCAAGTTTGCTCTCCCAACTTCAACTCGCCAGCCAGGCAGAAGCCCCCTCTCAATTCGGTTAGGCTCTGCATATTTCCCGCGGCCTTTTCTAAGATCTATCGCGAAAAAAGTCGCTCAAGATTGATTCTCTTTGTACTTTTGGGGTACCATATCAATCAACTTTAATACGAGTACGATTTTATCCTGCTCGTCTACCATCCACTTACTTCACCCCCTTGGTCTTGGCTGATTTCAGTTTCCAGTGAAACGAAATGATGAGCGTGTTCTGACTTCAGTAAATCGCTGTCCTTGGCGCGGCTTTTCACTGACATTGATTTTCTCCGATTTCTCACCATGTAATGGTAACCTCCCATGGCTCATGAACCTTTCAGCCTGAACGATTTATCAAAGCAACTGGGTAGAGATCGCCGCGAGCTTGAAAAGCTGGCGAATCGCGGACGGATTCCAGGCCGCAAAGTCAAAGGCGAATGGCAATTTCATCCAACAGAAATTACTCACTGGCTGGAAGAGGAAATGCGTAGTTACACTACCTCAGAACTGGAACTGGTCGAACAGACTAATGCCCCCACAGAGCTCGACTCAAATCACCTGATCAGTAGCTTAATGCCCGAAGAGTTAATTGAGGTTCCCCTGAATGCACGCACGAAACGGTCTGTTCTGGAAAGCCTGATCGAAGTTGCCGGAAGAACCTGGCAAATCTGGGAACCCGCAACTGTTCTGACTGCACTCCAACAACGCGAAGAAGCCTATCCGACCGCGTTTGAGAACGGCGTCGCCATTCCCCATCCCCGAAATCCCATTCCCGACGCGGTCGGCGAACCACTGATCGCTTATGGACGCACCCTGACTGGAATTCCCTTTGGTGCCCAAAACGGCAGACTCACTGACATTTTTTTTCTAGTGATCTGCTCCGACGCATCAACTCACCTTTCCGTCCTGGCCAGGCTGGGACGAATGCTGCAGCTGCCTGATTTTGTGGAACAATTACGTGAAGCGACAACTCCTCACGAGACCCACGAAATCATCATTGAAGCAGAAAATAAAATCGCCGAAAGCCAGACTTGATCGCACATGGATCCAAAATGTTCGGCTCTTGAATTTCCTGCTGTCCTGTCTCGCATTTCAAATCAGATCGAAAACTCGACATTCTCGCAATAGTAATTAAACCTAAGTTCAGCTTCCCCGGGTACTACCAGTTTCTGCTTTCCCGGTAACCCAAGTCTACAGATTATACTGATTCTGAAGATATTCGAGTTTCCATTGTTGACGAATGCTGGTTCAGCACAAAGAATGGCTTTCATAGCTCAGTTTCGAACCCAAACGGGCGCTCATCAATTCATACTTTATTCGACGGTTTTTGTTTTATGAAAAATGAGTGACCAGGATTTCATACAAATATTTGAAAACGCACGAGTGAAACCTGAGTGCGGTAGAGAACAGGCCCGATGAATACAGAACTTCCCGAACCACTTGACGTAATCGCCGTTGGTGCTCACCCTGATGATGTTGAGATTGCCTGTGGAGGGACCTTGGCAAAACTCGTTCATCAAGGGTATCGCGTGGGAATCATCGACTTGACCGATGGGGAACCAACGCCATTGAGCCCAGGGCCTGAATTTCGATTGGAAGAAGCCCGGAATGCAGCAGACATTCTGGGAATTCATGTTCGCAAAACATTGGAACTGACCAATCGTCGTCTGTTCGATAGCTTTGAAAATCGAGTTGCATTAGCCTCTCTCTTTCGCAAATATCGTCCTCAGGTTGTTCTGGGACTTGCCGGAAAAACTCCGATGGCTTCCCCCGACCACTGGCAAGCCATGCAGATTACTGATGCCGCCGTTTTTTACTCACGTCTGACAAAATGGAACGAACATTTCGACCATACCGAGCCGCACACGATCAAAAAACAGGTCTGGTTTCCCCTCGGCTTTGGATCATTGAATTACCCGGAGGGCAGCGGTCAGTTTGTGGTAGACATTTCAGATACACTAGAGCAAAAATTGGAATCGATTCGCGCTTATGAATCGCAGTTTCCTCCTGAAAAAGACAGGGTCTTCCGGCTTGTTGAAAGTCAGAACAAACTTCTGGGAACCAGTGCCGGCTTTGAAGCAGGCGAACTTTTCATCTGTTCTACCACGCTGGGAGTACGTGATCTGGTCCAGACGGTATGCCCCTGAAATTTATCTAAGACAAGAAAAAACAAGCAGATACAGCATTATTAAAATTTCCATCTCCTATAAAAGATGCTATGATGCTATGGAGAAAATGTTCGTTGAACTGGTATTGGGAGTTTGAGACATCGACCTCAGTTTAAAATATTATCGGCGCAAAACAGGCTAATTAATGGTTGCAATTCGTTACGGCAAAGTCAGCATTACCGGAAATTTCCGTGAAAATAATGAGGACAATTATTACGTTGATCCCGCAAACAAATACTTTCTGGTTGCAGATGGTATGGGAGGTCAGTGCGCGGGTGAAAAAGCCAGCCAGCTCGCGATTGAATTGATTCCCCAAAAACTGGATGAGTTAATTCGCTTTGAAGATTCCCAAACGGACAACGTGGTCCCTGCCATTGACGAGGCTGTCTCGCATGCGAATGTCGAAATCATGGCGCTGGGCGAGCTTGATCCTAACTGCCGCAGCATGGGAACAACAATCGTTTTTGCGATTCAGGTCGGCGGCAAATTTTTTATTGGAGGTGTCGGCGACAGTCGCGTGTATCTGTTAAGAAACAACAGCCTGCACCAGTTGACTACCGATCACTCTCTTACCCAGGCGCTGGTTGACGCCGGCACCATCACTGAGGAAGAGGCACTGACACATCGTTATAAAAATGTGCTCTATCGCTACCTGGGTACCAAAGATGGTAGCGCAGGAACGCAAGCACGACAGCTGGAACCTTCTCCCAAAGATCGGATCATACTCTGCTCCGATGGAGTCACCGATGGTATTTCTGATGAAAAACTAAAGGAACTTCTGGGACAATCTGATGATCCACAACAGACAGCCGAAGAAATTGTGAAAGCGGCTCAAGAAGGTGGCTCCAAGGACAATATCACCTGCATCGTTTTATTTATTGATTGACACATGATATTGGATCCTTTCGAACCACAAAAATTTACCATGCGTCGCAAGCTGTTATTTTCCAGTTTTCAATCTGGCTGATCAATGCGATTCCAAACTCTTTTACCCTTCCTGATTGCAACCACCATCACCATTGGCCTGTTCTGGTTCACACAGCTGCCTTTGGGTATTGCCGGAGAATGGACATGGGAACGTATTCCGTTTGTAGGACCTGAAATAATTCCCGGATGGATTGTTGCCGCGATTGTAGTCATCGTTTACCTGTTAGCAGTTCTGCTGGGCCTCTCACGCATCAAATACGCAAACCGCATTGAACTTTCTATCTGGCTGTCGGGGCTGGCAGTATCCGGAACTATCTTCTCTCTTCTGATACAGGACAGCCCCCCGGGAGAATACCGACTGACAAAAGCACCTTTCGTTTTATTTTATAAAGGCTCCTCAGGCTATTTTACCGAAGCACAAAAAGGTATCCCCGATCTGAAAGAGTACCTGGCAAATTATGAAAAGAAAATGAAACAAGGGGATGTGCTGCATGAAGGCACCCACCCACCCGGCTTACCACTATTCTACCGAACGTTGATCCAACTTTGTGAATCTGCGCCCGAGTTACAGTCAATCCTGCTGCAGACCCAGCCAGCTTCGTTTCAGGAAGCAACGGAAATTATCGCAAATTTCACTGCCTCAACGGAACACCCATTAACCGAACGCGACAGCGCTGTTCTCTGGCTCGCCACCTTAATTACGCTGGTGATGTCAACGCTGACAGTGATTCCCCTGTTTTTGCTATCGCGCGAATTCAGTTCACGCGAAGTCAGCTGGCAGGTCGCTGCATTCTGGCCGCTGGTTCCTGCTACGTTGATCTTTCAACCGAAATCAGATGCCCTATATTCGGTAATCGGAATTCTGTTTCTCTACCTTTGGGTCGTTGCCTGGCGCCGCAATTCATATCTCTGTTATCTGCTGTCCGGCTTTTTGCTCTGGAGCGGGTTCTGCCTGACTCTGGCTTTTCTTCCCATCGCTCTCTGCACTGCTTTATTTTCGGTTTTAGAAACCTGGCAGCTGCGCCATGACAGCAGCCTGCCCACCCCCGCCTGGAAACGCTTTTTGACAGCGTCTGTCTGCGGACTGCTGGGACTGTTAACTCCCACAATACTGCTGGGAATTTTTTACGAGATTAACCTGCTTCAGGTTTGGCGATATAACCTGCAGAACCATGCCGGTTTTTATCTGCAGTATCCCCGCAGCTATTGGAAATGGCTGCTGGTGAATCCGCTCGAAATCAGTCTGGCCGTGGGACTGCCTCTTGCCTGGCTGGCAGGAAAATCATTGTGCAGCCAAAAATGGTCGGGCACCAATCGAGAAGACCAGCCATTTCACCCTGGGTTTTCAAACCTGTCTCTCTCTTGTGTGATTGTCCTTTGCCTATTATGGCTGTCCGGCAAGAACATGGGTGAAGCGGCACGACTCTGGCTGATTTTTCTCCCCTGGTTTCTGATCATGACAATCCCATACTGGAAAACGATTCAAGTCGAAGCTACATTGAACGAATCACACCCACCTTCGTTTCTAAAACAGCAATCAACCTGGATTGTGGCACTGGTCGCTCAGGCGATTGTCTGCATTGCGACGGTGAGCCGCATTACCGGTTTTCATTTTCCCTCCATTTAGCCATACATAAACTGGCAAACGCACAATCCTCAAGTTCTCAACCAGTTCGTTATATCGCCGGATATTCGATACAATCCCCATATTCATAATTCCCGACATCAGGGTATGCAGAGTTGTTCGCATGCGTCGATAGAGCACTAAAGCGCGCACCATAAATCTGTTACAGCCTGAAACAATCGATGGTTCGCTTCCGAAGCCCCTAAAACGCGATAAAGGACCAGGATTCTAACAAGAGCGCAGTATACTTGATGTAGTCACAACACCATGACTCGAAACTCAAGAGAATTCGCAGACAGGTTTTTGGATTTTTTCAATGAACATCCTTAACAGCATCTCATTCCGAATCAGACTCTCTGCGGTCGGCCGCTACCTGAGTTGCCTGATGCTGGTCTTTCATGTTGGCTGCGCTGAAAACTCGCTCGACTACACTGAACTCAAACAGATTAATGAAAAGGTGACTGAAAGCGAACTGAAGAAATATCTCAAAGTAATCAAGCTTTTACCAAAAGACAAAATCCCAACGTTTCCTTCGGTTTATGCCCCAGCTCCTGCCTGGAGCCATATTCGATCGCTGCCGATTGAGGATCTGGTCAATAGCGAGCAGAATAATCTGTCTCAGCTATGGGACATCCAACGGATCAGTGATCACTTTGGAACTCGAAACCGGACCTTGAAAAAAGCACTTCACCGCAGAGATATGTCCAAAGATCAGTTCATTAGCTTTACCCTGGCACTGGGGCTTGCTGCGAGCCGAACACAGCTTCGCCCGGATCAAAATCTGGAAGAAATCATTCAGAAAGGCGAGAAAATTATTCATCAGTTGCAGCTGGACAAACGGCCTTTTTCTTCACTTTCTCTCGAAGAGAAGCATCGTACCTTGCACGAAGCGATGTGGATCGCCCGAGTCAACCGTGTCAAACAACTGATCCAGGTTCCCCCGGAAAATATCAATCTGGTAAAAAGCCATTGGGACGAACTGAAAGAAGTCCTGCCACCGGAATTCCTGAAAAACCCTTTGGGTGATCTTTCAGATACACTCGAGGAACGTGGGATTCCTTTCACCATCAACGAAGCAGAAGATTCTGATGAACTCCTGGAGTGGACGTCAATGAATGCAATTATCGGTACGGACGAACCAGATCCCAAACCAGAGAAAATTCGCTGACCCTACTCTCACTGGGCTGAAGCGACATCTGGCCGAAGCTTTTGTGCCTCATTCAGATAGACGTGTACCACTTCCGACTGCTTTTGATCGGAATTTACATGGATCATCACCCGAATACAACGCGGCATTGCCCCTTTGACCGCAATTTCGGAAGCACAAATCAATGGAACTGACTTCATACCAAGATCGCGTGCCGCCTCAGCAGGAAACGCCGAGACTAAATCGGGGGTCGTTGTAAAGAAAACGGAAACGATATCTTCGTAATTCTCAATCTGGTTTGCTTTAAGAAGTTGCTCAAGCAACTCTCGCGTCGCAGCTAAAACTTCTGCTGAAACATCCTGAGTCACCGTTGTTGCACCACGAATTCCACGTACCGACATTGCAAATACCATGCACCTAAAAGATTGTTATCAGACCAAACATCCAATCAAATCAAGACATTTCGATCTGCATCACCAGAAAAGACTATCATCAGCCAAAATCACATCGTAACTAATTCTTCGGCTGTTTGCCACCAGTTGCATTCCCGAATTCTGCCCTGTTCGAAACAGGTCAGCAAAGTTTAACTATAATGGTCATTACTACTTAACAATAAAAAGCAAACAGAACCGATCCATTACCTATTTTAAAAAATGGTCTTGCGTTACTTTTGCCTTATCAGGTAAAAAACAGTCTTATCAGCAAATCAGAGGGGAACAGTATCGCAAAAACCACCAGGAAGGTGAGTTCCTCTTCTTTAAGCTGCCTGTCTGACAATCAAACTTGAAAACGTGCATCTATCGGAAAGGACTCCTTGATGTCGACGACTGTTGAGTGGATCGCGCAAGAGCTGAATTGCCCTGCCAAAGGCAATCAAAGGCTGGAAATCCATGGCGCTGAATCTGTTCTGAAAGCGGGCCCTCATGACATTACTTTCGTCGGCGATGAGCTCAATCTGAAACGACTTAAATCGAGCAATGCCGGTGCTGTGATTGTTGAGAAACGACTGGAAGAGTCATATCAAAAGGCATTTGAGTCAGCTCCTTTTACTTCTCTGACTGTGGAAGATGCCCAGGCGGCGTTTATTAAAATTTTCCAGAAACTGCGTCCCCAGCGATCACTGCCCGATGTGGGAATTTCTCCCCAGGCAGACATCAGTGATCAAGTCACCATCGGTGAGAACTGTCACATCTACCCCCGGGTCACAATTCGTCCCGGAGTCCAAATTGGAAACAACTGCCGGATTTATCCCGGTGCCTATATCGGTGATGACTGTGTACTGGGAGATGATGTCACCATTCACGCCAATGTGGTTTTATACCCTGATGTCAAAATAGCCAATCGCGCGCTGATTCATGCTTCTGCCGTTCTAGGCTGCGATGGTTTTGGCTATCGTTTTGAGCAGGGACGTTATAGCAAAATCCCTCATCTGGGAAGTGTGCGAATTGAAGACGACGTTGAGATCGGCGCAGGCACAACCATTGATCGCGGCATGATCGGCGCCACTGTGATCGGTGAAGGAACAAAGATTGATAATCAGGTCATGATTGCGCACAACTGTGAAATTGGAAAACACAATGCATTCGCGTCACAAGTCGGGTTCGCCGGTTCGATCACCACTGGTGACTATGTCCGCTGTGCAGGTCAGGTCGGAATCGCAGACCACGTGCATGTCGGAGATCAGGCAACACTGGGTGCACGAGCGGGAGTGCATCGTGATATCCCCCCGGGAGAAGTTCATATCGGCACCCCTGCCGCTCCTGAAAAAGAACAACGAAAAATCGTGATGTCGATTCGAAAAGTTCCAGAAATGCGGAAACAGATTCGTGAAATGGAAAATCACATCAAGGAACTGACCCAACGGTTTGAAGAACTGCAAACACAACAGACGAACGACAAATCAGCGCTGACCTGAGTCTGTTCGTCCCTATCTCTGAAAGCGAAACGCTGTAGTAATCAATGAAAGCATTGCAAACGACCAACACGAATTCCAAACGACAAATCGGGCTGTTAGCCGGAGCGGGTCGCTTTCCGATTGTGTTTGCGGAACAAGCCCGACAACAAGGATATTCTGTCTGCTGCCTGGGTATCTTTGGAATGGCCAGTGACGAACTGTTAGACGTCTGCGATACATTCCACTGGATTCCGTTAGCTCGTATCGGCAGGGCGATCAAACTGTTTCAGCGCGAACATGTCAATCGGATCGTGATGGCTGGCAAGATTGAGAAGACCGTCCTATTCAGCCCCTTTCGAATTTTTAAATTATTACCGGATCTTCGCACGTTGCACATGTGGTATCGCTACGCGAAAAAAGATCGCAAAGACGACACCCTGTTGCTGGCTGTGATCAAAGAGTTTGAACGTGACAATCTCTTCTTTGAATCTGCCTTGGACTATTGCCCGGAGTTACTTGTGAAACATGGATTCCTGACCAAGAGACGCCCCACTCGTTCCCAATGGGAAGACATCAAAATGGGCTGGGATATCGCCAAACAAATGGGACAACTCGATATCGGACAGAGTATTGTCATTAATGATAAGGCCGTCATCGCAGTCGAAGCCATCGAAGGCACAGACCGGGCGATTCAGCGTGCCGGTCAACTCTGCAAACGCGGCGGTTTCACCGTCGTGAAAGTAGCCAAACCACAACAGGACCGCCGCTTCGACGTTCCCACCGTGGGTATCAAAACCCTGCAGACCATGCATGAAGCAGGAGGCCGCGTTTTGGCCATTGAAAGTAATCAGACAATTATGATCGACCAGCAGGAAGTAGCCGACCTGGCCGACAAACTTGGAATCGCTATCGTGTCACTAAATGAAGAAGAGCTCACGTTACAGCTTGCCAGTTAAACAAAACGATCGAATCGTTTACTCAGACGCCAGTTTCATTTCGCTACCACTATCCGAATCGAGACGTTCTTCTTCCACGTCAAGCTCCAGGTTAAATGCGGTCAGCATTTCTGTTCTTTGATTCGCTTCTGCTACTTCCTCGTCTTCTTCTTTGGGGTCCCCCGATAATTCGACCTCAAATTTCATAGAAGCTAGAGAGAGCTCATCCCCTGGTAACAAGGCACCGCGAGTAATTTTCTGGCCATTCACGCGTGTCCCATTTGTACTGCAGAGATCGCGTACAAACAACAGACCATCGGTTTTGATAATGACGCAATGAATCTTGGAGATGCTGTTCTTATCGATCTGAATATCACACAAGTCTGATTTTCGACCGACAACAGAGACATCCCTGGTAATTAAAATGGGCTGGCCTCCATTCACCGGAATCAATCTCGCTATCATGAGTGCAGCCCGTAAAAAGACATGAAAACACGTAAGTAATTATTCATAAGATATTTATTGTGTTTTTGTGAGATGTGCAAAGTCAACGGGAATTTTGAGCCCTTACAGGTCATGTTATCACAGCTGCAGCTAATTTCCATGCCAAATCATTCAGATCAAAGCAAACTCGCTTTCTAGCCCCGGTTTCGGGCAGGTTAACGGCTGAATTTGCCGAATTGACAGGCCCTTCAACTCGATTCCCTCCAGTCGCTTGACGGTGAGACGGAGCAATGGTAGTGTCCCTAGTAAATATGCTGCAAACCGATGGCTTAACGTACAGGATTTCAGCCGTAGTCTGTGAAATAGATCGGCTTGAATAAATCCTGCTGGAACCGAAGTCAAATCGGGTCAACGGGATATCAACCGCCAAAAACAAGCTGTCTTCCTGAAGACAAACTGCCGTTGGTAAATTCTTTACTAACAGCCGCGAGTTCCGAAAATAAGCATGAGAGTGGGTTGAACTTCAACCCCGCATCTTACCAGGGAAGCATTATGCTTCTCAAAACAATAGATATGTACTGGTTAGCAACCGGATTCTTTGCGTGAAGGAACCGAAGGTCTAATCGATTAACATTAAGAGGATTTAAGTATGTCAGGTCAAAAGTATGTGTACTTCTTCGGTGCTGGAAAAGCAGATGGCGACGCCACAATGCGTAATACCCTCGGGGGTAAAGGAGCGAACCTGGCAGAAATGATCAATATCGGCCTGCCTGTACCTGCCGGTTTCACCTTGAACACAGAAGTTTGTATTCACTACAGCAAGACGAAGGGAGAATACCCGGAAGGTGTAGAGGCTCAGGTCGAAGAAGCTCTGGCAAAAGTCGAAGAAGCCATGGGCGCCAAGTTCGGGTGTGACACCAACCCGCTACTCGTCTCTTGCCGTTCAGGGGCACGTGAATCGATGCCCGGTATGATGGATACCGTTTTGAACATCGGTCTGAATGACACGACAGTCCAGGCATTGGCCAAACAGTCCGGCAATGAAGCATTTGCTTGGGACAGTTACCGTCGTTTCGTGCAGATGTACGGCGAAGTTGTTATGGGTATGAAAGGTGGTGACGAAGATCTCTTTGAACACGCCCTGGAAGCCAAGCGGGAAGCAGCTGGAGTTCAATACGACTCAGAACTGAATGCCGAACAGTTAAAAGAACTGGTTGCTGAATTCAAAAAACTGATCAAAGAGGGAACCGGAAACGACTTCCCCACCGATCCCAAACAGCAGATCTGGGGTGCCATTGGCGCTGTCTTCAGCAGCTGGGATAATGACCGTGCTGTTGTTTATCGCCGAGATTATGGAATTCCTCACAACTGGGGTACAGCCTGTAACGTACAGGCAATGGTTTACGGAAACCTGGGAGACGACTGTGCCACCGGCGTTGGTCTGACCCGCAACTGCTCGACTGGAGAACCCGGATTCTGTGGTGACTACCTGATCAACGCTCAGGGTGAAGACGTGGTTGCCGGGATTCGTACTCCCAAGCAGATCGAATCGACTTTGAGCACCGACATGCCTGATGGCTACAAGCAGCTCGATGACATCGGTCGTAAGCTGGAACAGCATTACAAAGACGTACAGGATATCGAATTCACCATCCAGCGTGGCAAAGTCTGGATGCTGCAGACACGAAATGCAAAACGAACCGGCTTCGCAGCTGTTCGTATTGCCGTCGATATGGTCAACGAAGGTCTGGTCAGCAAGGAACAGGCCATTACCAAACGCCGTATTCCTGCAGACGACTTGAACCAGTTGCTGCAGCCAATTTTCGATCCCGCTGAAAAAGAAAAAGCCGCCAAAGAAGGCAATCTACTCACCAAGGGGATCAACGCTGGTCCAGGTGCTGCCTGCGGACACATCTGCTTCAGTGCGGAAGAAGCAGAAGCCATTTACAACCGTGACAACTCGGCAGAACTGGTTCTCGTTCGTCGTGAAACCAGCCCTGAAGACTTGCGAGGGATGCGTGTTTCCAAGGGTATTCTGACCGCTCTGGGTGGTGCCAGCTCACACGCTGCACTCGTTAGCCGCCAGATGGGTAAAGCCTGTATCGTCGGTGCATCAGAACTGAAAATTGACTCGGTCGCTGGAACGATTACAGCCGGTGACAAAGTTCTCAAAAACGGGGACTGGATCAGTATCGATGGTTTCACTGGAGAAGTCTTCGCCGGTAAAGTGGAAACGAAACCAAGTGAAATTGTGGAAGTGCTGATTTCAAAAACCATGAAACCAGAAGATTCAGAAACCTATCAGCGCTATGAGCAGCTGATGAGCTGGGTTGATGATATCCGCAAATTGAAAGTTCGTACAAATGCCGACCAGCCAGACCAGGCTGCCGAGGCGATTTCATTCGGTGCAGAAGGAATCGGACTTTGTCGAACCGAGCACATGTTCTTCCATCATCTGGCAGAAATTCGCGAAATGATTGCCGCCGGTGATGTCGAATCACGAACAAAAGCCGTTAACAAACTGCTGCCGTTCCAACGGGAAGACTTCTCAGGAATCTTCCGCGCCATGAATGGCCTGCCAGTAACGATTCGTCTGTTAGACCCACCATTGCACGAGTTCCTTTCAGATCGTCATCTGGAAGAAAACCCGACACTGGGTGAGGAACTGGCCAATGAACTGGGCGTATCCGTTGATTTTATTCGTCGTCGTGTCGAAGAACTGCACGAGTTGAACCCAATGCTTGGTCACCGTGGCTGTCGTCTGGGGATTGTCTATCCCGAAATCACCGCGATGCAGGCACGTGCCATCATGGAAGCCGCCTGTGACGTTCAAAATGAAGGCATCGATGTCTTTCCTGAAATCATGGTTCCTCTGGCCGGATTCAAAACAGAATTTGACAACCAGGCAAAGATCATTCGTGACGAAGCAGAAAAAGTGCTCGAAGAGAAAGGCGTGAAAGTCAATTACCTGGTCGGCACCATGGTGGAACTTCCCCGTGCTGCGATCTGTGCTGATCAGATTGCCGAAACTGCTGAGTTCTTCAGCTTCGGTACCAATGACTTAACTCAGACGACACTCGGAATGAGTCGCGACGACTACGGTACATTCATTGGGCATTACCGCGAAAACGACATCATTCCTTCCGATCCTTTCCAGACCATCGATCAGGATGGGGTAGGACGTCTCATGCAGACAGGTGTCGAACGTGGACGTGGTACCCGTTCCGAACTCAAAATCGGTATTTGCGGTGAACATGGCGGTGATCCTGCCAGCGTGATCTTCTGCCACGAACTAGGACTGGATTACGTGAGTTGCTCTCCCTTCCGCGTGCCAATTGCACGATTGTCTGCTGCTCAAGCGGTTCTCGAAGAGAATGCATAAGGCTTTTTATAGTAGAGACTTAAAACAGGGAGAGACTTACCAGGGTCTCTCCCTGTTTCTTTTTACTTTCAATATCAAACTGTTTTGTTTAAAATGAATACGTAATTAATCAATGAGTTTTCGGAATTTAACCAAAAACCCTCTTCCCCCCAAGACGATACAACGATAAGATTCTACGCTCACACCTGACGCTCAGATTGTCTACTTGCGAAATGTCAGTGATCCCTTGTTTATTAACCTGCCGGGTCAGCCATCACAACAGTAGCGTGATGCGATTTTGCAGGGCCTACCTCCCTGTGAAAGCTTGAGTGTTTCTTCTCAAAAAGTTCCGAAAAGAATAGAGCGCTTTAACAAGGTCGGTACGTTGCCGTCCGTTTTGTATCCATAACATATTATCCTTAGTAAACGTGCATCAAAGCCATGAAAAATCTGGACAAGTATCGAAACATTGGAATTTCGGCTCATATCGACTCTGGTAAAACTACACTTACCGAGCGGGTTCTGTATTACTCAGGACGTATTCACAAAGTACGTGAAGTTCGGGGCGGCGATGGTGGCGCTACGATGGATAGTATGGATCTGGAACGCGAACGAGGTATTACGATCGCCTCGGCCGCAACTCAGGTCACCTGGAAAGACACGACCATCAACATTATTGATACGCCAGGCCACGTTGACTTCACAGTAGAAGTCGAACGTAGTTTACGCGTACTCGATGGTGCCGTTCTGGTGCTTTGCTCTGTCGGTGGTGTTCAGAGTCAGTCACTCACTGTAGACCGTCAAATGAAACGCTATGGCGTTCCCCGTATCGCATTCATCAACAAGATGGACCGAACCGGTGCTGATTCCGCCAGCGTCATCAAACAGATCGAAGAGAAACTGCATGTTGTGCCTCTGCCACTGCAGATTCCAATGGGTGAAGGTGCCCAATTCGAAGGTGTCGTCGATCTGGTCACTATGCAGGCTGTTACTTACGAAGGTGAGCAAGGCGAAGATGAAGTCTTTGGCGAAATCCCGGAACAGTTCAAAGCCACTGCTGAAGAAGCACGTGCCGCGATGCTGGAAACACTTTCCATGTTCAGCGACGACCTGATGGTGGCTTTACTGGAAGAAGCAGATGTTCCTGTCGAAGAGATCTACAAAGTCATTCGCGACGCCACACTGTCCCATGAAATCACCCCCGTGATGATGGGGACGGCTTTCAAAAATAAAGGGGTCCAGACTCTGCTCGACGCCGTTGTCCGGTTCCTGCCGAGTCCGCTTGACCGGGGAATCTCTGCCATCGATCTGGATGCACAACAACAGGCAATCAAAGAGGGTGCAGAAAATACCGATAGTGAATCATTCCGCACGGAACTGTCTCACTCTTCAGACAAACCACTGGTCGCAATGGCATTTAAAATCGTCGATGAAACATTCGGCCAATTGACTTATATGCGTATCTATCAGGGTAAGATCGAAAAAGGCCAAAGCTACGTCAATACTCGAACCGGGAACTCCACCCGCTTCGGTCGATTGGTACGTATGCACGCTGACAGCCGCGAAGACGTCGATTGCGGTGAAGCCGGTGACATCATTGCTGCCGTTGGAATGGAATGTGCCTCTGGTGATACCTTCTGTAGCGATGGTGTGAACTATGCACTGGAAAGCATCTTTGTTCCCGAACCTGTGATTCGTCTTTCGATCGAACCACTCGACCGGGATGGTGCCGACCGTCTAGCCAAAGCCATCCAACGCTTCAACCGTGAAGACCCCACCTTCCATGTGATGACAGATGAAGAAACCAATCAGACCATCATCGCAGGAATGGGTCAGCTACACCTCGATGTTTACATCGAGCGTATCAAGCGTGAATACAAAGTGGAATGTATTGTGGGTGAACCGCGTGTTGCTTATCGTGAAACACCGACCATCCCCGTGGAATACAATCACAAGCATAAAAAGCAGACTGGTGGTTCCGGTCAATACGCTCACGTGGTTGGTAATATTGAACCAATGCCTGTTGAGAACGATAGCGAAACGTATGAATTCGTGAATAACATCAGCCAGGGACGCATTCCTCGCGAATACATTCCAGCTGTTGACAAAGGTTTCCAACGAGCTCTGGTTAAAGGACCTCTCTGTGAGTGCGAAGTTGTCGGCGTTAAAGCAACCCTCTCCGATGGTAGCTACCATGATGTTGACTCTTCGGAAATGGCCTTCAATGTTGCTGGATTCAACTGTATGCGAGATGCACTGAAGAAAGCCAACATGGCCTTACTGGAACCCATCATGAAACTGGAAGTCGAAGTGCCTGAAGAATATCAGGGGCCTGTTTCCGGTCATATTGCACAAAAACGTGGTGTGATCAATACCTCAGAAACCCGAATGGGAACCAGTATCTTTATCGCAGAAGTTCCGCTGGCAAGCATGTTTGACTATGCCAACGAACTGCGTTCGATGACACAGGGTAAAGGTGGGTTCAGCATGGAATTCTCCCGCTACGCCCAGGTGCCCCGCAATATTCAGGAAGAAGTGGTGGCCCGCCGCCTGAAAGAAAAAGAAGAACGAATGGCAACTGCCTAGTTCAACAAGAAAAGCAAAAAAGCCCCGTTTTACGAAACGGGGCTTTTTTGTTGCGCCAACTCAGCTTCGGTTTCCAGAATTGGCTCCATTAACTCACGAATCTCTGCTTCCTGTTCGGAAGTCAGGGTCCGCTGTGGTGGTCGCGGAGGACCAAAATTGGCCCCCGTTAAACTGATCGCATACTTTAACATGCTGATATTAAAACTGTCACCTGCTCTGGCCCGGTAGTCTTCAATCGGCAGAATCTGGTGTTGAATCCGCATCCCTTCTGCATGGGCGCCAGATGCAAAAGCAGCATGCATCGCCAGCGACAAATGCGGGCAGACGTTTCCTGCGCCACTGGTAAATCCACCAGACCCTGCCAGCATATAATAGGGGGCAAAGCGTTCTGCCGAACCACAGATCCACTCCAGGCCATGCTTGTCTGCACTTACCGTTGTCCGAAACTGATGCATCTGGTTCACTGAATATTTCACTCCGACCGACCGCCTGTCAGAGGCTAATTCCAATAATAATGCATCACTGGGAATCTCCGCTTTTTTGTAGAACAGAGTCGGGCAATCAGCGGCGTCCATCACACTTAGATAGTATTCTTCCGCCCCCCGATCACTCATATAAGGATGTGCGAACGGCATAAACATAATTCCCGTTGCCCCTGCTTCCATGCATTCAACGGCAGTCTGACGGGCGATGCCCACCTGATATCCGATGGGAGCAAAAATCAACGTATCCGGTCCTGTGACCTCGCGGGTTACCTTTACCAGTTTCACTATCTCGTCCGGTCTCAGGCTATGGAATTCACTCGTACCAGCTCCCGGCAGATAAACACGCATCCCGGCTTCATACAATTTGGCTGTATGCGCCGCCTGTGCATCCAGATTCAGTTGATCATTCTCATTGAATGCAGTCAGAGGCACAATATGAACGGTTTGCAGTTGTTGTCGCTCGATGGAAGGGCTCATAAATCAATTCCTGTTACCTGGGCAGATCAAGTTGCCGGAGACTTCATTTCTCCGAGACCATCCTGCAAAATTAAAACTCCCGACAGAAGCACAGCAGAATATTTAAGACTCTTTACATACTGTTGTACGCAGTTTCCTGCAGACCATCAATCAAATCGAGTCACATGAGTCAAAATAATCAAAAACTTGAATACTGGATCTACCTCGCCTGTCTGATGGAAGCAACCGCCAGAAAGCCGGGAAACGTACACCCAGAAGCATCATTTCCTGACTTAACCTATGTAGATTTTGTAAAATCAGCCGCAGTGATTGCCCCGATTCTGGCTCACACGACTCCAGACAAGATTGGCACCACCATCAGGGAATGCATCAGCGAAACCCAGCAAGTCATTCCCAGTAATTCGAATCTCGGCATGGTGCTTCTACTAGCGCCGCTGGTAGCGATCCCCTGCGAACAAACAATCGCCGCCGGAATTGACTCGATGCTGGATCAACTGACCGTTCAGGACGCCAGAGAAGTTTATGAAGCAATCCGGATTGCCAAACCGGGAGGCCTGGGGAAAACCGAATCGGAAGATGTCGCGACGGAACCAACGGGTACACTCCGCAACGTCATGTGCCTGGCTGCAGACCGTGACTCAGTCGCCAGTGAATACACCCATGCATTTCGCATCACACTGGAATCGTCTATACCAGCCCTGCAAGAGTTCTGGAACCAAGATGCCGACTGGGAAAAAGCAGTCATTCGCTTACAACTTCGGCTGATGTCAGAGTTTCCGGATACCCTGATCGCACGTAAATGTGGTCTGGAGGAAGCAGCGGAATCTGCTGCACGTGCGAGAGCCGTATTAGAGGCTGAGGACTACACAGCGAGCCTCTCACAATTCGATGCGTGGTTGCGCCAGAACGGCAATCAGCGCAATCCCGGTACCACTGCCGACTTGATTGTGGCAGCTTTGTTTGTTGCGCTGCGGGATGGTTTTATTCCAACGCCGGAGCTCGATACAATAACCAGACAGATTCCTTCGAAGTTGAAACCTGATTTGAAAAACGAATACCAACAATGAATCAAGCCCCCCAATATAAAGTACGCGTCACCAAAGATCATCTGGTCTTCAGCGCGGCACACTTTATTACATTCAATGGCACTATTTGCGAACGACTGCACGGACATAACTGGCGGGTCGCTGCTGAATTGTCAGGACCATTAGATGAAAACGGTTATGTGTTTGATTTTATCGCTTTAAGAGATCAATTACAAAAAACCGTGAACGCGCTGGATCACCGCGTCTTACTCCCCACACAACACCCCATGATTCAGGTCATCGAAGAGAACAACGAAGTCCAGGCAACATTTGAAGACCGACGCTGGGTTTTCCCCAGAGAAGATTGTATATTGCTGCCTGTCGCAAATACGACCGCTGAATTAATAGCGCATTGGATTGGCCAGCAACTGCTGACTGTGATAGGATCGCGTGAGTCCAGCCAGATCGATCTCGTACAGATTGAAGTGGAAGAAAACTTCGGGCAATGGGCCATCTGCCAGTTAAGAGTCTCCTAACCTTGAAACTTTTCAAATAACAATACAAACCGGCTTCACTGCCAAGGAATTCACTCATGCCAGCAAACTCTGCATGGATCATAGACATCACTGAAGAAAACTTTGAAACAGAAGTGATTAAGCAATCGGAACAGACACCGATTGTGATTGATTTCTGGGCTCCCTGGTGTGGTCCCTGTCAGCAGTTGGCTCCTCTGCTGGAAAAAATGGTCGAAGAATTTCAGGGAAAAATTCGTCTGGCCAAAATCAATATTGATGAACAACAAGGGTTAGCAGCTGCATTCCAAGTGCAGTCCATTCCTACAGTGGTTGCTTTCTTGAACGGCCAACCCGTTGATCACTTCCAGGGTATCTTGCCGGAAGAATCGCTGCGCGAGTGGATTACGCGACTCGTTCCTTCCCCCGTCGATATGCTGCTTCAGGAAGGACAAATTCTGGAAGAGTCAGATCCAACCTCGGCTGAAGCCAAGTACCGTGAAGCAGCAGATCTGGACCCTCAAAATGATATGATTAAATTACGGATGGCAGCCGTCCTGGCCAAGCTATCCCGATTTGACGAATGTTCCCAGATTATTCAGGAACTGGAAAAACGGGGATTTCTGGAACCAGAGGCAGAACAGCTCAAATCGCATCTGGAATTACAGGCAGCGGCCGAAGAAGCCGGAGGAGTCGAAACGGCACGAGCCGCTCTGGATGCCGATCCGGGGAACCCTGCTCTGAAAATCGCATTAGCCGATGCACTGGCTGTTTCAAACAAACACGAGGAAGCACTTGAGATTTGTTTGTCGATGATCGAACAGGACAAAGCGGGAGCCGGGGTCGAAGCCAAAGCGACGATGCTTCGTATCTTTGATCTGCTAGGTCCTCAATCCACTCTGACGAGTACATATCGCAGAAAGCTGGCAACCTTGCTGTATTAATCACCTTTATTGTCCGGCGGATCTGGTTCCTGCAGGAGAGCCTGCAATGGGAACACCAAAGGGCAACGGACGTCCGGCAACCTGATATCCCAGAGAATGCGCATGTTTCTGCAAGCTGCGATACAGTTCGAAACTGTCAGGGTAGACCCAAAACGTGAGAGTGGAGCCGGACCCGATATCTGTTAGCGCTCGATAAAACTGGGACTGAATCTGGAGTGCTGTTTCAAGGTCTTCTCCACTGACGTCTTCATTCTGATCAATTTCCCATTTGGTCACACCCACTCGGAATCCGCCGCTACCGCCATTTCTAAGCTGATCAATGGCCGAGAGCGCCTGGCGTTCGACCACATAATTCATCATATAACCACGAATCGGACCGACTTTGCCATGATGCTCCCGATACTTGGCAAGCCAGCTCCCCCGTTTCATTACCTGATCCTTCAAATCAGCCAGCAGCTCGTTGATGGGCACATAAGAGACACGGTTCTCTGACAGCAGAAAGTGCCATTCTTTGTCGGTTACCAGTTGACTGACTGGAGTTAAACGATGCTTCAGCTGTTTTACCTGTTCCTTAGGCGCGGAAACCTTTCGAGCCTGAGCGACAACTCGCTCTAACTCTTTTTTGGTTTCCTGAGTCTCTTTGACCAGCCCCAGCAATTGTTGATAGTCCTGCTCCAAGTGATCACTTTTCTGAGTAATTTGAGAGACGATGGTCTGAACTTCACCATTCACCGCCTGTTTTTGCAGTAATAATTCCTGCGTTCCGATTTTCCGATTCTGCATCGCCTGATCAAGGCGGATCAGCTCTGCTTCGAGCTTCTGCAATTCACTCAATAATTCTGGTGAGGGATGCTGGTAAATGACCTTCGGTTTTTGAGGTTCCAGCCGTTTCGTTTCCTGCTGTGACAAGATCAGAGCAGGCGGTTCCTGTAAAGGTGGCTCTGGCTCAATATTCGGAAGGAATGCCTCTAGATCGGCGTCGATCACTTCTGGTTGAGACGGGCTTGCTGGCTGATTTTCTGCCACGGTGACAGGAGCCTGACTCATACGGACGCCGGCAATCACGATCAAAATAATCAGAATCCCAACGATGTTGGCAACGATATCCAGAAACGAATCCGAACCAAAGCCGGCTTCTCCCTGCGATGTGCGACGGCTCATGTTACTGCTCCTTTCCAGACGAAGGTAAGGAAGAGACTGGCAAAGGATCCAACGTGTATTTTGCCTCTGTCTGCAGTCCCATTTTTTGAGCTGATGATTTCAACCGTTCGTAATACTGATTGCCACCAGGGCTAATGGTGAACTGAATCGTGGGAACCCAGTAAAATCCTTTGGGAGCAGGCCCCCAAGATTCGACGTATTGATCCATTACCACGATCATCGACTGTAATAACTGTTCCTGAGTCACTCCCTGATCGACTCGAACAACCTTTTTACCTCCGACTAGAATTTGCTCTGCGTCAACCTGAACGGAAATTTCTCGTTCAAAGCCAATTCCCGATCGGGATTGTGCAGGCTGCCACCGACTGCTATCAGAGGAATCAATGGTGGAGGAAGCGCCGGAGCGTTTTCTGCGGTTGAGTGATAACGTACTGGCATTCCCTGCTCCGGAAGCCGATCTCCCGGGAGGAATCCGTTCCAGACGAGGTTGGGATGTTGCATTCTGAGACTGTTGATCCGGCTGGCTGGTCCCAGATTGCGTTCCTTTTTTCAGGAAAGGATTTTCGACCATTCGTTTTTGAGAGGAAGCCGGAGACGTTCCATTTTCCTCTTTTCCCATCCCACGTGGATCGCGCGAATCAGTTAACTGCTTCCCCTGAGCTGCATCCAGAGGCACCAGATGTTGTTTTGCCAGTTCCTTGAGTTGATCACGGCCGATCACTTTGGCCCGTTTTAAATTCGCATCCTGCCCCCCACTCCAGCCTTTTGGTTCTTTCAAATCTGCCAGATCATAAACTTCTGCCCCTTGCCGACTGCCAGGGAGACTTTTCAGTCCTGTCGCTCGTTGTTGTGACTGTTCTGCCCTAGTGCCTGCCCCTGGCCCGTATTGTTGCGACTCGTTGTTTCCGCTATTACCAGTCCCCGAATTGGAAACAATATGCTTTTGATTGGCAACACTTCTCAAATGCTCTGCCCGCGCCATTTGCTGACGAGGGGTTAAGACATCACTGAAACGAGAACCGTTGGAAGCGTTCCCCGTCTTTTTTGTTGCCAGCTGCCCCGAACCGCGGGATGCCCCTGTTCCCGTACCAGTCCCTTCTTCAGGCTCGATCACGCGCACCATTCCTGTCCGCGCATCAAACTGTAATCGACGTCCCCCCGGTCCCGGCTGGCTGTTTTGCCGGAGTTGCGAAACCAGATTTTTCCGTTCCCTTAAGACGCGATCGATGGCAGACTGACAAACCTGCTCTGCATTCGAATCCTTTTCAGGCAACTCAAAGTCCCAGTCGGCATCAATCAATTCATAACCGGAATCAAGATCCAGATTATTCAATAGTTTTCGCGCAACATAATACCCCACACTTCCACTCGGACGGACCAGAATTAAAACATAAGGCTCCTGATCGGTGCGTCCATCTTTTGATTTCCAGTATTGAAACAAGGCCTGTGTCCCCGCTAAAAGCGGATTGTAACCTGGTGTAAACTCCTTGAGATCATCCGGGGTTAATGTGATCCCTTCCGGTAGAAAGGTCAGCCCTTTGTCTGTACATTCAATTAAAATCGGTCGTTTGGCTGTACCTGTCTGGCCATCATAGGTGATGATAGAATATTTACTGCGGGCCGTTTGATGCGACTGTTTTTTCTGCTGTAAAGTTCGCAATTCTTCCTGAAGCAGTTCCGCCACGCGCAATTTCTGATCTTTCAACTGAACCATTTTCTGACTGAGCTCAGCATCTTTTTCCTGAAGCGATTGAATCTGTTGTTTACTCTGATTCAAGATGGCTTCTGATTGAGTCAGCTCATTTTTTAAACGGAACAATTTCTGATTCTGTGCTTTCAAGATAGCGAGTTTTTTTGCTTTCTCTCGATTCAATGCATTTAACCGTGCTTCTTTTTCCAATGTCAGGTTAATGACTTTCGGCTCTGGCTCCGGAACAGGTTCGGGTTCCTGAAATTTGGTGACGACTGGTGCAGCAGGTTCGGGCTCGATCACCTCAGCAGCAAACAGAACTGGGGGATAGAGATCGTCTTCGACAATTTCATCTACAACGACTCTTTGGACCTCCATGATGGCTTGATGGCGAATGCGGCGTGTGGTAACTACCAACAGGAAAATCAAGGCTCCCATAGCACAAATGAGAACCGCTAAGAATGGAAATAGCGATACCGAACGTGCTTCGCGACCTTGTCTGCTCATGAATCAAACCGCAATGTTTCACTTCGTTCAGAAAAATATTTGAGAATCACAACAACCGTTTTCAAACTCAGGCAGCATTATTTCGACTGGATCGTGCCGTGAGTAAATGGACGGCGGCGCTCAGGCTGTGCAATGTTTCTTCAAAAGTCTCAGTCGCACGAATGGCATCCAGATTTTCCGCCAACCGTTTCTGTAATCCCACCAGATGCTCTTCCTGTCCCACGATTTTCAACAGATTCTCACTCTGTGAATTCAAAGCTTCAATCTGCAGTGAAGAAACTTCAGATGACTCTTTTAACAGCTGATTCCACTCTCTGACTTCGCCGGCAATCTCCTTGGTTGCCTGCTCAATCTGTGAAGTTTGACGGGATTGTGCAGAGATAACATCCTGGTGAACTTCATTCCAGATTTGCGCTAAATGGGTTGAGAAATCGCTGTTCGATTCTTTCTGCTGATCCTGCCAGCGAGTCAGCATCAATTCAATTTGTTCGCTTGTCGACTGATAGGCGGTCAAGAATTCATTGCGTATAGATTCCAGTTGAGATGAGTGACTTCCCAATGTATTGGACATTCCCTCCTGCAAGGAATCGTCAAAATTCACCTGTTGACGTTCCATCATCTCTGCCCAGCGACCGCGCAAAGATTCCAGATTTTGCTGCCAGAGCTCGGTCTGACGCTGAATCATTTCTTCGGTACGCAGGACCAGTTGCTGTGCCGCTTCTGCTTCCGCAGACTCCAGCGGGCTGGCTGAATTTTCTGACACACTCATACAAGAGGCAATATGTTGAATTCCAAATAATTCAATCTGCTCCAGCTGTTTCTGCTCCATACGTTCTACGATGAAGGTCGAGAAGACCAGGACCAAAGACAGTCCCAGAGCCAGAGCCGTCGTATCAAAAGCGACCGCCAGACCACCAGTGACTTCAGAGAGTGATGTGTCCAGTTGGTCGGGAGTGACATTCGCAATGGCGATGGTAATCCCGATCACAGTTCCAAGGAACCCGATAATCGGGACGGCCCAGGTAATTGTTCGAATAAGTGAATAACTGGCATGCACCTGCTCGGCGGCCAGTTCGGCCAGATATTTTAAATGCTCATCAAGATCTTTGACAGAATGACGGCTTTTCACGTAAGAAACCGTATCCTGAAGTCGCTTGCCGAGATAGGTCTCTCCAATCCACCCCGAAAGCGAATCCACCTGATCGGAAAAAACATCAATGCGATCATCAAGGTTCTCGATTTCGCCGATCGTCTCCCAGTCGATTTTTGTTTCCGTCAGTGACTTTTTCTGACTGAACATCCCCATGCCCTTCACGCCGATGATGGCCATCCCAATAAAGAACAGGGCTGCAGTCGCATATTCCAACGGGTGGCTGCAAAAATAGCGATCAATCAGTGATCTATACACTGGGAGATATGGAATCAGGGCATAAAAGCCAAATGTCGCAGCAGTCCCCCAAAACAGCGGAGACTTTAGAACTGCTTTTGACCAGTTTAACAAGTGATCTTCTTTTTCACTTTCCGGCAATGATTCCAAGTGTTCCATCTGTCCGTTCACATCCTTAAAGGCACATGTATTCTGTAAGTCGTTTAATTCAGAATCTGGCGTACATCCATTTTAATAGGCTCCTGGAGAACCTTCTTTGCTGAAATCTACGGTGAGGCAACCACGCAAGTTCATGATGAACCAGTAAGGAAAATTACCCGCTCATCATTGTTTACCAAGGTCAGCCTTGATCCCTTTGATTACCAGTCACACAATGAATGCTTACTTGAGTTGTACGCACATTCGTTATAATCGTCATATTATGACAGCCAAGTTGAAGAAAACTTTCACATCAAGTTGAGAAGCAGGAAGTAACCCAAAATATCCATACGAACACTACATTCAATTTGAGTCATAACCAAAGTACGGTCCACGTTTTTTGTGATAAAGTCTTTCGAAACTGGCAGTTAGAATTAATAGACAGGATTTATTTTTGACACGGGATTACTAAAAAAAATAATTGATTCGGGGATTCCTGTCTTTGAGACTGTTCAAGGAAGAAATAGCCTGTTTTACTGCAGTCGAGTCACCTGATTCACTCGTCTTATTTCTATAATCTGATTCAACCATCCACGTTTGCTAATATGACTGCATCGCGTAATAAAAAATCGGACCAGGACGGACTGCCCACTGTTGATAAGCACATCACAAGGGAAATCCTGGGGTATCTCAATTTCTCAAATGGAAAACCAGATACCAAATTTCGCTTCAACTGGAACCAACTCTTTTCCGAATGGGAATATCCACCAACCGCGCAAACGCTCGAACTGCTGTTGAATACGCATTTGAAAGAACTGGAAGGAACCACGGGGGCTTTTCAAGAAATCAATCAAGCGGAAAGTGTGATTCGGATTGCGTTTCAGGAATGTCTGCCACAATACAAACTGCATCATCGTGACCTGCTGTTTCATGTAACAGAGCAGGAATTAATTCAACCTTATTTTCTGGCAGTCCTGTTCGAAGCATTGCTGGAACAAGGAGGCCCCTGGGAGTCCACACAAGAAATTGTATCAGGAGCCATCGACCGATTAAATGACTTCGTCGGCTTCCGTCCCGTGGCGGTTCTAGAAAATGGCCGTCAGATGCAGGTTTATCCCCATGAAAAGTTCCGGCCCCTGCCCGTCTACTTTCGCGAAAGTGGTGTTGCATCAGGCGTTTATCAACGGCTGATCGAACAAACGATCAAAACATTACAAAGCACGCCCGATGACCTGCTTCATCAGGCTTACTTCAGTTTGAATAAGATGGATGAAATCGCCATCGACCTCCGCGCCCACGATCATCTGCATCCTGTTAACAAACGTACGAACTACATGTTTGGTGAGTGGGACCCACATGTCATTGATAATCAGGGGTATTATCGCCGCTTTGTGATTCGCAGATTAATTCTCGATTCGCTGTTAGCCTGGATTGATGAAAATAAAGACCTCCCGCTTGAGGAACGTTTACAGGATGCTGCTGCGGTTTTGAGCGGTACCATGCTGATGGCATCTTCCATCAGCGGTTCCGGGCCGGATACGCATGCCAGTGATACCAGCTTGACCTCATTGCTTCCCAAGGTCGCCCGTCAGCGAGACGACTATTATAATCGCTTGCTGGCTTCCGCTTCGGGCAAACGTGCTGAACGCCTGCTGAAGGAAGCCAAACAGTCCCAACAACCATTTGGTCACATCCGCCATTATCTGAATTTACATCTGGCCCGCTATGGCGCACAACAGGTTCAGCACCGTCAGCTCTCCCGCATTTATGCGCGGATGGGTTTCTCCACAGCAGCACGCTGTGAAGCGGCCGTCATTCCTTGTACTTCGGTGCGATTTGAATGTGAAATTCAATGGAGGATCACGATGGTCCACCTGCATCTGGAACGGTACGAGCTGGATCAGGCCTGGAAACTGATACCAGAAATTGAGGACCATCTGACCCGAGGCATTGAATGCGGTGCCTTGATTGATCCTTGGAATATTCTGGGATTTCAGGGACTGTTCCCACTGTTCATTTCCCGCGAAGACAGCATTCCCGATCAACGCAGCGAAGTTCTGCTCGATCTAATGGAAGAAACCTTCTCTGCCTATTCGGCAACGCTGAGTGAAGCCGCTGCGCAGGGGAACAATCAACTAAAACTGGAAATCTCTGACCGATTTCAAAAGCTGGCCGAAAAATGGGACCGCTACGCGACAACAACCGTAGAAGATCTACCACACGTTAACGGACAAGATTCCTTCGAGTCAGCCGCACACGTTTCTCAAATTCTGACCGAATGGAAGAACGGAGGGGAAGCCGTCGGAGATATTTCATTCTGGCGACAACACGTTGATCGTTTTGAATCTGCCAAAGCCTATGCATTGACCGTCGATGCCCTCCTGCAAAAACATGATCACGTAGCCGCCATCGGGCTGATCATGCAGTGGCTTAGCCAGGTCGATCAGACAGGACTTGAATCGGGGCCCTATTCGATACACGCCGTGCTCTTGCAATGGATCCGACAGTTAACGTCCAACATCGATCCTGAAGCGATTCCGACCAACAGCCATTCGATTCGTAAGATGTTCGACTACCTGGAAGCCAATGCTGCCGACTACTGGTCTGTACCCAACTTTGACGCCGTGTTACCTGTTCCTGAAAAAGAAATCGAAGATCCGTTTGAAATTGATCCAGAAGAACCAGACGAAGAAGATTCTCTGTTTGGTGCCGCTTATGAAAATGTCACATTTCGCGACAGCACCGACGATGGCATTCAAGGCGAGATGATGGACTCCGGATTTTCTCCTAGCAATACGGAAATCGAATCGATCAATCGTCAGCTGGAACCACGCCTCAAGTTTTTAAATACACTCTCACAACTCTGGCAATTGTCGGCAGCCTTTTTCTGTGAAACAGAAATTGTCTCTTCCGAGAATTCCGACAAACCCGCTGTCTTGAATGAGGAAACCAGAGAGTCCATTGCCGGCTGGATTGAACACACCGAACATTTACAGCAGGAACTGGTTGTTTTGCTGAATTCCATCTGGAATTACCGAATCCCCAAGCCAAGTGGCGACCACGACTCGAACATCGAATATGATCTGCAGCTCCAGACAAAATACTATTTGATGCACGCCATCATTATCACCACGGTCAATTGTCGCTCGGCTCGCTTGATGTTGCTCTCGACAATGCCACAGTCAGAAACGGAATCTGAACTCTCAGAAAATGAAAGTCTGCTGGTTCCCATTTATCGGGGAGTCCTGACACGGGATGTCGAGCTGATCAAAAAAGAATTCCCCACGTTCTTAAGCAATATCGTGGAAACTCCGCTGCTATATACTCCGATTGACCAGGGAGGCAAACCGAATGTGGTTTTAAAAGTCCGGTCGCTTCAAATGATTCTCCGTTTCCTGCTCTCACAACTTCCTAACTTGGGATTATTGCGTGAGACCTGGCAGTTGCTTAAAACTGCCTACCGTATGGAACGCAATTCGCGTCCGGAAGGAATCGCTGTCAGTGAATTTGATCGGTTATTCAGGACTGCACTCAGAAGTTCGCTTTCGGCCATTATCCGGTCTTCGCATTCATGGGAAACCGAACAACTGGACGATGAACAGCTAATTGACATTGCTGAGCAGTTGGTCGAGAAATACCGAGAACAATGGCTCAAGCACAGTCGCACGATGCGTCTTTCCACTGCCGAAGCCTTGAACCAGGAATTTGTCTGGCAGGAAGTGAAACAATTCATCGAGCTTTATGGAGCCGATCTGTTTCACGCCCAATACCTGACGCTAGGCAACCTGCGGACTATTCTGCATAACGGCATCGAACAATATCTGGATTATTTGGCAGAGTATCAAAACCCGGCCCAGCCGATGGCTTTGCTGACCGATCTGGAGGAAGGTAAACTCGACGTTGAAGAGGCGGTAACCAATCTCAAGGTCATTTTTGAATCTGTGATTGATAAATTTGACCGTTTCGTGGAATACAACAGTACCACCACTCAGTCTGACTATGGCGAAATGTTTTACTGCCTGCTCGATTTTCTGAGAATCGAAGCGGCTTATGAACGCGATGACTGGAAAATGGTGCCTCTGTTGATCGCCCACAAAGTCCTCGCACAACAGGATCGCAATGAATCAGCGCTGATCTGGGAAGCTGTCTTTGAAGCGACTTCGGAAGAGATGGCAAAAAAACATCTCAAGAAACTGAAACAGACGGAATCAAAATACAAAATCAACCTGCCGTTGATTTCCGATCATCTGAATGAGCGTTTTGTGAAGCCGCTGGCAGTGAATCGAATGATGGCACTGGTGCCACGCGCGATGAAAGACGCACAAAACGGAAATGAAGAGTCGGCTGCGTTTTCAATTCTGCAGGAAGAAATCGAACGATACCTGGCTTCAACCATTGGTTCCGGAATCGATGTGCCAGACTGGATGCGAAACCTGGAAGACGAAATCGATCGTCTAGACGAAAAAGTGACCAGTGAGCAATACGATATTGAAACACAAATCAAACTCTCGCCGGTTCCCATGTCTCTGGATGATATTAAAAAACAGTTGAAACAGTGGAATCAGCCACTCACCCGCAGTCGTAAAAAAAAGAAATAAGACGGGAAACTTGCACACGCCAGTTCAGCCTGCAGAAGAAACCATTTCCTCTGCAGGCTGAACTTTTCAATTGCTGTCACAAACTATTCATTCACTTTGGTGAGTATCTCAATGATTTTTGCCTGTTCGTTCGGCGGAATCATTTCATAGTGGCTCAGTTCAATGTCATAGGTTCCCCGCCCCCCCGTTAGACTGGAAAGCGTGCGGGCGTACGTCATGATTTCTGCCAGCGGAACCCTCGCCTGGATTATTTCATAGCCGCCGGGAGAGACCTGCAACCCTTCCATGCGTCCTCGACGACTGGAGAGATCACTGCTGATATCGCCAACACAGTCTTCAGGAATCAGAATTTCAATTTTGACAATCGGTTCCAGTAAGGCAGGTCGCGCTTTCTGAAACAGTTCGGCGAAACACTTGCTGGCAGCGATTTTGAATGCCGTCTCATTGCTATCCACGGGATGATCTTTCCCAAAGTAAACTTCGCAAATGAGATCCTGTACCTGACAGCCTGTAACCACTCCCTGCTTCATCCGCTCGCGAATTCCTTTTTCCACAGCCGGGATAAATTGATTCGGAATCGAGCCACCGGAAATTCTGTCCACAAACGCAAAATTGAGTTCGGGATCGTAATGATATGACCTCAGATGATCAAAGTTTGCTTTTGTGAAATACTCTTCCGGATTCAAGTCATGTGGCATAGGGGAAAGTCTGAGATGAACCTCGGCGAATTGCCCTGCCCCCCCCGACTGTTTTTTGTGACGATAACTACCTTCTACGGTTCCCATAATGGTTTCACGATAAGGTACCTTGGGTTGGTGCGTTACGACTTCTACTTTGTCACGATGTAGCAGTCGTTCCTGTACAATCTTTAAATGCAACTCACTCATCCCCTGCATGACCATCTCATGCGTCTCTTCATCATGAATCACATGGAACGTCTGATCCTCTTCTTCGATTTTGTGAAGCGCGCCAGATATTTTCTGCTGGTCATTCTGACTTTTCGGCTCTACCGCCAGCCCGACGACTGGATGTGGAAACTTGATTTCCGGCAGCGAAAGCCCATCGCCGTTCACATCGGCGGCTATTGTATCACCCAGCTTGAGATCATCCACTTTCGCAACGGCGAAGATATCCCCCACAGCCACTTCATCTACAGGTTCCTGTTTGCCGCCCTGCACATCCAATAGTTGATTCAATCGGACCGGTTTTCCGGTACGCACATTCACGACCGAGGAATCCTTGGATATTTTACCAGAAAAGACCCTCAAATAATTCATCTTTGAAATGAAAGGATCGATGCGGGTTTTAATGACTTGTGCGACAAACGGCTGGTCGGGAGAAGGATCTAGCATCACAGAACGCCCGTCTTTCGTCTGTTCCATACGTTTGATATCTTGCGGACATAACGTGTAGTTCGACATAGCTTCCATAAACTCGGCAACGCCAACTCCGGTTTTGGCGCTCATGAATAAGACGGGAATCAACGTTCCCGCTGCCATGGCTTTAGGAATATTAGCCCTCAATTCCTGAGCACTGAGCTCTTCTCCCTCAAAGAACCGTTCCAATAACGCTTCATTCGATTCGACAATGGCTTCAATCAATTCCTGGCGTGTACCTTCTGGATCTCCTAAAACTCCCGCTTCGGAAGCCTGTGCATTTTTCACAAGGTCATGCACGGCTTTAAAATCGGCTCCCAATCCAACCGGCAGGTTAATTGGTATGCAGTGGGAACCGAATGTTTCGCGAACGGAATTCAACAGGGAGTCGTAGTCGATATTTTCTGCATCACATTTATTCAATACAATCATTCGGGCAATGCCGGCTTCCTGTGCCATTTTGGAAACGCGTAATGCGTTGATTTCCACGCCATGCCCGGCATTTAACAATACCAACGCAGTTTCGACGGCACGTAAGGCGCCGGAAACCTGCCCGATGAAATCGGGGTAACCAGGTGTGTCAATCAGATTGATATGGTGGCCACCATAATCGAAGTGCACCAGAGTCGATGCGATCGAAATTCGATGATCAATTTCTTCTTCATCGGTATCAAGTAAGCTTGTGCCTTCATCGACAGACCCCAGTCGGGGAGAGGCACCAGATTGAAAAAGTAAAAGATCGGCTACAGTTGTTTTGCCAACAGCCCCGTGGCCGACCAATGCCACATTCCTAACGTCATCTACCTTGTATTCGTTCATCGCTCGTCCTGCCTTTCAAAAGAATGGCCAGGCGCAATTGTCCTCCGTTCCGTTAAAGGCAACACGCTTAGCCAGGAAATGATGCGAACGTGTGTGCCGGGAAAATAAGAACTTTTCCCCGCATATCCTTAAACCGGATTTCCGGATGAAACCCGGATCAATTCTGCGATTGCTTACGAATTGGGTGGTCTCTTTACTTTAATTCTATCCAATTTTTCCTCTCTCAAAATCATAACTTTTTGATTTTTAAAAGGCGAAAGGATTTTCTGAAAAATCGGGTTGCACTCTGGAATACAAAGCGCTGCGTTAAATCGGACAGTTGACAGCGAGCGGTCAATCTAGGGAGAGAATTTTCGCAAAGCATTCAGGCAGCGAGGCTTACCACTTCAGACAGGAAATTTTCAGTAGGGTATCGGTAACAAGAACACGTGGTGTTCTAAAAGCACGCCGCTTCCATGGATCCCTATGAACTGGGTAAAGAACAAGAGAAAGACATAGACAGCCAACAGCGGCAACACGATCGTCCGGCCTAACCAGCGCCATCCAAACCAGGCGTTTTTTGTCCGCGAAGAGGCACGGAAATAAACCCAGCCCAACAAGAGTTTCGTCGGATAGATCGTCGCCACAAAAATGAGAGTAATACCCCATACTGCATCCCGAGGTAGTGCCGCCACTTTAAACAGGTACAAAGGCAGAGACAAAACATAAACCACAATCAACGCCATCATCCACGCTAACGGAGCCCGTTTGAATTTACGACGAACGGTTCCCAGTTCAAACATCGCACGAAAACGATTCTCTGCAGCAAAATGAGCCTGTAATAAAGGCAGCCATCCCAGCACAATTACCAGACTGAGCCCTCCCAGCAAGGTAATTAAAACAGGTGCTCCCTGCCCTCCTTCTGGAGCACTGGCAGCAGAAAACATTAAGGACGGAATAACCAGCCATAAAAACGCCCCCAGAAAGCCACGCAGTCCCAGTGAAAAATTCTGCCCCAGTTTGAGTGACGCCACAAAGTCACTTACATTCAAAGCAGCCTGCTCAAAGTAATCACCGGCACGAAGCTGTTTGAGAAACCAAAGAAGATTCTTGAGCGGTCGAATGAAACAGGAAAACGAGCCTCCTCGAGCTAATGCCAGACAGAGATGGATGGCAATCACAATCGAGGTAACACGGTTCAGAAAATGTAAGGTCTGATCACTCTGCCCCCCAGGATCAACCAGTCGCGCATCGGCGGCAGCACCTGCCAGAAGTAACAAGGGAATCAACCAGAGGCCGATTCCAATTACGATCGTTCCCAGCCGGGGCGCGATATCCAAAAGTGGAAACGCCAGACGGATTTTTCCTGTTCGTGCCACCCGGCCTTCGACATCGAGCAGATAACCCAATGCGATAAAGTTGACAATCGGAATGGCAGCAATCACTGCCAGAAAAAGAACCAGACAGGCGATACCAAACGCCATACGCATCAGCCAGAATGCCGCTTTGATCGGATGTCGAAACAGATGAGGAAAAGGGGGAATGTTTCCCACCACTTCATCAGGATAAAACTGATCGATCTCTGTCTTCGCTGATTCTGTTTCAGAGCCATCGGGGAGGAAGTCGCTCAGTTCACAGGCCGTCACAAAGCTGGCCCCTTGTGCCCCCTCAGAATCGTTCTCTTGTGTGGCGTGATCGGTCACAAGGTGCTCCAACTGGCTCCCAGAAACTCGGGGCTTTGATCGCAAATGAACTGCGTCCCCTGAATCAGCATGCATTTTCAAAGTACTACCTGCAAATAGGTAAGTCCAAATTATACCAGATTTTTTTGGTGTATCGAGCAGCAAAGACATCTTACTCCCGATCTCCCTGGTAAGTGATACTCGGAAAAAAGCACCAAGTTTCAAGAAATCACTGAAACTTTCGATTTACCAATCTGGTATGATTAACAGAACGCGTGAAAAAAAACGGTTCACGCTCTTTGGTGCCTTCACATTTATTCAGAGATGATTTCATGAAGCCAAGTTCCCACAACTGGAAAATCGCCTGCATCCCATTCTGTGTTGTGGGTCTGGTGGTTTCGCTCGTCGCCTGGGCTTCCAGCAGTCCTGTCGCCATCTCACCCAAAGCACCTGCTCTGACAGTAGACAATTCCATGACCAGTACTGTCGAACAAGTTGATCAATTTTTTGAAAAGCAGTGGGCCAAGCAACAAACTACACCTGCTGATATTTCAGATGACTACCTGCTGCTCCGCCGACTCTCGCTGGCCTTGCATGGCACGATTCCTTCACTTGAGGAACTCCGTGAATTTGAAGCGATGCAGGGCGCAGATCGAATTCAACGCTGGACCCAAAAACTCCTGGAAGACCGTCGATTTGCCGACTATTTTTCCGAACGATTCACACGAGCTTATGTTGGCGTGGAACAAGGTCAGTTTATTATCTTCCGGCGCGATCGATTCAAAGCCTGGCTCAGCGAACAAATTCAGGCCAATACACCGTATGATGAACTGGTCCGCACGTTGATCTCAGCCGAAGGCCTCTGGACCGGTGATCCTGAAACGAATTTTATTACCTCAGCGTCAGCTGATGGAAATCTTGATCGAAACAAGTTAACCGGCAGCACAGTGCGCGCCTTTCTGGGGCAGCGTATCGATTGTGCCCAATGCCATGACCATCCCTTTGACCATTGGAAACAGAGTGACTTTGAAGGATTGACTGCCTTTTATGGGCAGGTCGAAATTCAAGTTCTCGGAGTGCGACAAAATGAGGAATTGAAATACGAAGTGGAAGACCGAGAGACTCTAAAAAAACGTACTGTTTCTCCGCAGGTCCCTTTTCTGAATGAGTGCCTGCCTGAAGAAGGGACTCTGCGGGAGAAACTGGCGACGTGGGTGACGCACCCTCAGAACCGCAGATTTGAACGAGCAGCCGCCAACCGGTTCTGGGGCTTAGTCTTTGGTGTTCCCTATTTCGATCCTGTGGACGATCTGCCTGCTCCGACCGATTTGTCTGAATCGGATCCAGATGTACTCGACATTCTCGGACAGGACTTTCGCGAAAACGGATATGACATCAAACGCATGATCCAAACCATTGTCGCATCAAAGCCATTTCGCCTGTCATCCACATCGCAAACCGATGACAACGAACAGATTGAGCGCGCCACAGATGCCTGGGCGCTGTTCCCACTGGTCCGCTTGCGTCCCGAACAGATCATTGGCTCCATGCTGCAGGCTTCGTCGTTAAAAACGATCGATCAGAATTCGAATCTCTTCATGCGAGGACGCCGCTTTTTCTCTGAGCTTGATTTTGTTCGAGAGTACGGTGATCTGGGTAGTGACGAACTCAATGATTTTCCTGGCACGATTCCCCAGGCTCTACTCAGAATGAATGGCGAATTCGCCAGAGACAACGGCTCTGCTTCAATGTTAAATTCGGTCGGGCGTGTTTCACAGCTGGATATCTCAGACAAAAAACGGGTGGAAACCTGCTTCTTAGTCTGTCTGACCCGCTTACCCACTAACCTGGAACGTGACCACTTCCTGAAACAATATCAGTCTGCTACGAACCCGAAACAACGTGAGAAAATCACCGAAGACCTGTTTTGGGCTCTTTATAATTCACCTGAATTTTCCTGGAACCATTAAGCCATGTTTGATTCCACATATTTATCGTCCAAATTCAGCCGCCGCGACTTATGCAAAGTCGCCGTGGGGAGCACGCTCTCTTTCATGCTGCCCGGCTTCGATTTGAAAGCAGCACAAAAACGAGGTCCCGAACGCCAGAAATCGGTCATCGTTCTCTGGATGGGAGGAGGCCCCAGCCAATTGGAAACCTGGGACCCACATCCGGGAACAGCCATCGGCGGACCGGGAAACGCGATTAAAACCGTTGTCCCCGGACTCCAGATTTCCGATATGTATCCCCTACTGGCAGAACAACTCGAGGGAATGTCGGTCATTCGCTCTATGGTTTCCAAAGAAGGAGATCATGAACGTGGAACCAAATACCTCAAGACAGGCTACCGTCCTGAGCCAACAACCGTCTACCCGGCACTGGGTGCGATCATTATTCATGAGAGACCGAATAAAAGTCTTGAAATCCCACAACATATTTCGATGGGTAACACGCAGTACCCCGCCCGCGGCGGATACCTTGGCGGATACCTTGACGCATTCCGCGTACAGGATCCAGGAAAGAACATTGGCAACATGCGTGCTGGAGTCGGTTCGCCACGACAGAATCGGCGGCTGGAGAACTTAGATATCGTCTCTCAAGCATTTCAAAAAGGTAGAACAATTCAAACAAAAAAAACGTTGCATCAGTCAACGATCGACCGTGCTTTAACCATGATGAGTTCTGAACAACTTCATGCATTTGAAATTGAGAAAGAACCCGATTCGGTTCGCAAGGCTTATGGAGATTCTTCCTTCGGTCGAGGCTGTCTGGTGGCACGCAGGCTGGTTGAGCAAGGCGTGCATTCCATTGAAGTTAACCTGAGCGGCTGGGACAGCCATGCCAATAACTTTACTGGTCATCAGACCCAGGCAAAGATGCTCGACCCTGCTTTTTCCAGTCTGCTCAAAGATTTAAAAGCCAGAGACCTGCTCGATTCCACGATCGTACTCTGCATCGGCGAATTCGGGCGCACTCCCAAAATCAATCCGCTTGAGGGCCGCGATCACTGGCCCACCGGCTTTTCCTGTATTGTGGGAGGCGGAGGCTTGAAAGGAAATGTAATCATCGGAGAAACCGATCCGACCGGTAAAGAAAAGAAACCGACCGAACCAGTTCAGATCCAGGATCTTTACGCTACGATTCTGCAGAATCTGAAGATCGACTATAAGAAAGAGCTGATTTCTCCCATCGGTCGCCCGCTGGCTCTCAGTGACGGTACCCCCATTGAAAAGCTGATCTGATACACAAAGCCGGACTCACTGCCACCCTGTCCACCGGAATAAATCAGGTAGAATCAGGAATAATGCTTGCCTGGGAGATTAAAACACTCTAATTTGATGAAACAGCGAAACCAGCCTCGGCTGTCGTTGTTTCATTAGTGAGTCAACTTTCTCCCCACCTTCGATCTTCCAATGGAACTTGAACATGAGCCGCATTCTTTCCGCAGTGATTCTGTTTTTGGCTTTCGAGACAACAAATCTGACTTCGCTCCCGGCAGCAGACTGGTCACAATTCCGTGGCCCTTCCGGAAATGGGATTTCCGCTTCCACGGGCCTCCCGACAGAGTGGAGTGCCGAGAAGAATATCGTCTGGAAAACCAAACTGCCCGGTCATGGATCTTCCAGCCCGGTCCTGTTCGGCAATCAAATCTTCCTCACTGCGTATACCGGGTATGGCTTAACCACTGAAGATGATGGGAACCCGTCTGATTTGCGTTTGCACGTCATTTCCGTCAATCGACAGAACGGCGACATTATGTGGGATGAATCAGTTCCTCCCTTGAATCGGGTTCAGAAAATCACCAAACGAATTGTCGACCACGGTTACGCCAGTGGAACTCCGGCCTGTGACGAGACCGGCGTGTATACCTTTTTTGGTACCTCGGGTGTCGTCGCTTATGACCTGAAAGGAAAACTCAAGTGGCGATCCGACGTCGGCGAAGGAACCGCGGGATTTGGTTCTGCGTCGTCTCCGATTCTGTATAAAGACTTTGTGATCGTGAATGCCAGTATTGAAAGCGATACTGTTTACGCGTTAAAGAAAAGCAACGGCGAGATTGCCTGGAAGGCAGAGAATATTGTCCGTGCCTGGACCACTCCCTCAATTGTGGATGTACCGGGCGGCAAACAGGAACTGGTCGTGAACCAGAAAAACCAGATTCTGGGCTTTGATCCTGATACAGGTAAAAAACTCTGGACCTGTGAAGGCATTCAAGACTACGTCGTGCCCGTTGTTGTTCAGAACGAGGGAATTCTGTACTGTCTGGGCGGTCGCAGCAACCGCAGTATTGCCGTTCGTCCAGGAGGCCGTGGGGATGTCACAAAAACTCACAAGTTATGGGAAGTCAACGTTGGTGCAAATGTCACCTCTCCCGTTTTTTATAAAGATCATCTCTACTGGGCCAGCGATCGTGGCATCGCCTTCTGCCTAAATGCGAAGAATGGAGAAGTGGTCTACAAGAACCGTCTCCCGACCAAGTCCCGGCTCTATGCGTCCATCGTTTTCGGCGACGGGAAACTCTATATCACAACCCGGGACAATGGCGTGGTCGTTCTCAAAGCCGGGCCTGAATATCAGGAACTGGCGCGAAACGAAATCGCGACCGATGAGGACTTATTCAATGCCTCTCCTGCTGTCAGTGAAGGTAGTATCTACCTGCGAACAAACGGCTACCTCTATCGAATCTCAGATAACAAATGAGACTCATCACAAAAGATAACGATTAAATAACTTACAGCGTCGTGAGACTTTTCGATCAGCTCGCTGATACTGCCTTCGAGCCGCTGGAAATCCCGATTCGGGGCTTCTACAATACGAGGCATGACTGAACCAACGACAGAAAATACCTACCTCTTCAAAACGATCGGCATCATTGGCGTCGGTCTGCTGGGAGGTTCAATTGCAGCGGCAGCGCGACGCCGCAAAATAGCCAAAACAGTCCTGGGAGCAGGGCGGAATCCCTCTCGCATGCGCGCGGCCCAACAATCCGGCTTACTGGACCGTGGCACGACGAATATCGCTGAGACATCAGCCCAGTCAGATCTGGTCATCGTTTGCACCCCCGTCAACCAGATCGTGCAATTCATCCGAACGGTGGCGCAACATAGCCGCCCGGGAACCATCATCACCGATGTAGGCAGCACCAAACAGAAAATATGCGAAGAACTTTATGGAAGCCTTCCTGAAGGAGTGACGTTTGTCGCCTCGCATCCCCTGGCAGGTTCTGAAAAAGCCGGTTTTGAATTCGCAGACCCCAATCTGTTTCAGCATCGCCCCTGCGTGATCACACCAGACGCTTCGCTCCCCACAGAGGCAGTCGCCAAAGTCAAACAATTCTGGGAAGCTCTGGGGATGCATGTTCTGGAGACTTCTCCTGAGAAACATGATCAAATCCTCGCTGAAACCAGCCATCTCCCACACGTGGTCTCTTCCGCATTAGCCATGTCCCTGACGGCAGAAAACAGGAAGTTTACCTCAACCGGATTTCGGGACACGACCCGGATTGCCGCCGGCGATCCCTCAATCTGGATCGATATCTTACTCAGTAATAGTAAAGCCGTTGTGAATAGTATTGATAAATACACTCAATCACTACACCGATTAAGAGATGCCATTGAAAACCATGATGAAAATCTTCTGCGCCAACTTCTGGAAGATGGCAAAAAGAACCACGATGCATTAAATTCAGCCCGTCCACAATAGCGTATACCTGGGGCGATGCTGCAATCGAACAAATTCATTTTCCTGACTTGATTAAACAGTAACTGGAATTCACATGCTTTGCGAAGTTGAAATCAAACCTGCCGAGAACCAGATCGACCGTGAAGGTGCCCGGATTCTGAAAGAATGCCAGGTACTCGGCACCAGTTCCATTCGCTCGATACAGGCCGCACACTCATATTTGCTGGAGGGTGATCTGGATCAAGCCGACGTAGAAAAGATTGCCCGTTCCCTGCTCTCCGATCCGATTGTCGAAACGTTTGAAATTCGCATGCTGTCGAGCAATTCATCCGAATCGACCGAAACCGAGCCGCTTCTTAATGTTTTGTTCAAGCCGGGTGTGACCGACAATGTCGCCAACAGTGCTCGAGAGGCAATCTGTGATTTGGGACTGTCAATTGATAATGTCGCCACCTGCCGCAAGTACTGGGTCAACTCCGACGCGAGCTCTGAAGAAATTGACCGGATGGCAGCCAAAGTCCTTTCGAATGAAGCTATTGAACACGTAGTTCGTGGACCTCTCAGCATGGACACCATCAAGCTGGGCAGTGAATACACGTTCGAACTGGTCACGATTCCCATTCGTTCCATGAGCGATGTGCAACTGGAAAGCCTCAGCCGTGAAGGTCAGCTTTATTTGAATCTGACAGAAATGCGAACTATTAGAGATTACTACGTCAGTCAGGAAAAAGACCCCACAGACGTCGAACTGGAAAGTATCGCACAAACCTGGAGTGAACACTGTTCGCACAAAACGCTGGCTGGACGAATTCATTTTCGGGATGAAGAACGCGACCTTCATTTTGAGAACATGCTCAAGGAAACCATCTTTGCCGCCACTACAGAAATTCGTAAATCTCTGGGCGAGAAAGACTGGTGTGTCAGCGTATTCGCCGACAATGCAGGCGTAATTACTTTTGACGACAAACAGGATGTCTGCTTTAAAGTAGAAACACACAACCACCCCTCTGCCCTTGAGCCTTACGGTGGTGCCAACACCGGACTGGGGGGCGTGATCCGCGATCCACTGGGAACCGGACTCGGAGGCAAGCCGGTTTGCAATACAGACGTCTTCTGTTTTGCTCCGCCTGAAATTTCTTACGACGAGCTTCCAGCCGGCGTGTTACACCCCAAAGCCGTTGCCACCGGTGTTGTTTCCGGCGTACGTGATTACGGCAACCGCATGGGAATTCCGACTGTCAATGGCGCAGTTTACTTCGATGAGCGCTATCTCGGGAATCCACTTGTCTACTGTGGCAACGTAGCGATGCTACCCGTAGGAAAATCAGCCAAGCAACAGGCTCAACCCGGCCATTATATCGTTGCTGTCGGCGGTCGCACCGGACGGGATGGAATTCACGGCGCAACGTTTTCTTCCGCTGAACTGACTTCCGAAAGTGAAATGCTGTCTGGTGGCGCTGTGCAAATTGGAAACGCGATTACCGAAAAAATGACCATGGACGTCATTCTTGAGGCACGCGACAAAGAATTATTCTCAGCCATTACCGACTGTGGTGCCGGCGGTTTTAGTAGCGCTGTAGGCGAAATGGGAGAAAACACCGGCGCTGAAGTCTGGCTCGATAAGTGCCCTCTCAAGTACGCCGGCTTGTCCTATACCGAAATCTGGATTTCCGAAGCGCAGGAACGAATGGTATTGGCTGTCCCCCCCGAAAACTGGGAAGAATTCGAAGCGATCTGCGCTGGTGAAGGTGTCGAAGCATCGGTGATTGGCAAATTTACCGATACCAAGCATCTGGTCCTCAAGTTTCAGGAGCAAACCGTGGCCGACCTGGAAATGTCGTTCCTGCATGATGGCCGACCTCCTGTGATTCGCGAAGCCATTTATAAAACGCCAAACTTTACCCCTCTGATTCCTCCACAAAATGACGATCACACAAATGACCTGCTTTCGATTTTAAGCTCACTGAATGTCTGCAGTAAAGAGTGGATCATTCGACAGTACGATCAGGAAGTGCAGGCTGGCAGCGTGGTAAAGCCGTTAGTCGGGGTCCAGAATGACGGACCTTCTGATGCAGCCGTCGTCCGCCCCGATCTGACTTCAACACGCGGTCTGGTGATCTCTTGTGGTATGAATCCCCGCTATGGAGATTTAAGCACACACTGGATGGCGGCCTCTGCCATTGATGAAGCCATTCGAAACTGTGTCGCGGTGGGAGCAGACCCCACAAAGATTGCAATTCTCGATAACTTCTGCTGGGGTAACACCGACCGACCGGAAACGCTGGGCAGTCTGGTTGCGGCAGCACTTGCGTGTCAGGAATTCTCGATTGCCTTCGGCTCTCCCTTTATCAGTGGGAAAGATAGTTTGTACAATGAGTACTCATATGAAAATGAGCAAGGGGAAAAAGAGACTGTCGCTATCCCTGCTTCGCTCTTAATCAGCGCCATCGGACAAATTGCCGACGTCAGTAAAGCAGTTACGATGGACTTGAAAGCACCCGGTAACCGGATTTTCCTGGTTGGTTCGACGCAGGATGAATTGGGAGGCAGTCATTTTGCACTCGTCAATCAACTGGAAGGGGGACAGGTTCCTCATGTCGATAAAGATGAGGCGCCAGAAATTTTCAAAGCCATGCATGCTGCCATTCAGAAGCAACTCGTGAGAAGCTGCCACGACCTGAGTGAAGGCGGTCTGGCTATCGCAGCGGCAGAGATGGCCTTTGCAGGCGGATTTGGTATGAAGCTTGATCCGACGCGACTTCCCGAAGCCCTGGAGCTTTCAACACCCAGTCTGCTGTTCTCGGAAAGCAATACCCGCTTTTTGATCGAAGTCGCTCCGGATAAAATCGAGGCATTACAGGACTGCTTTAAGGAACTGCCTCTGGTCGAGATCGGGGAAGTCATCAGTAGCCGCCAGTTCAGTGTGAAAGGCAATTCGGGGAATGTTACGATCAATGCCAGCCTGGATGAGCTGAAAGCCGCCTGGAAAAACCCGTTAGCCTGGGACTGACCGACTCGCGCCACCTGTGTGTACAACCCGGTTTTTCTAATAGAAATTGCTCGGTTAAGACCGGTGTAACTGAGCCTTTCCGGTCAATATCGCTGGGAAGCTTCAAAATAAGGCTTTCCCACCCATCAGGGTCGAGTAAAATAAGCAAGAAGGTCCGGAAGTTTATTTCTTGTATTGGAGGGTAACCTTCAGAGAAAATCCTGCCTTTCGTGAGTGCTCGCAGATTGGAAGGAAACCCCTGTAATTTCTTGGTTTATAGTCGCAAAGTCCCTTCACAGGCATTACGATAGACCTTACGGAACTATCTGTGCTAAGCAGTGTTTACCTTTGTAGAAAGGTGTGAAAACGGATGTCGGAAGAGAAAAATAATGTAACCGGATCTCCTGAGCTCGAAATCACTCAGGAATCAATAGATAAGCTGAGTAATGCCTATCAGCAGATCCACGGACAGATGTCGAAAGTCATTGTGGGTCAGGACGATGTCATTGAGCAGCTTTTGATCGCGTTATTCAGTCGTGGTCATTGTTTACTTGAAGGTGTCCCAGGACTTGCCAAAACGCTGATGATCAGTTCGCTGTCGCAAACACTCTCGATGTCCTTCAGCCGCATTCAGTTTACTCCCGACTTGATGCCTGCCGACATCACAGGCACCGACGTCTTACAGGAAAATCGTGAAACCGGCGAACGAGAATTCCGTTTCATCCCTGGTCCTTTGTTTCATAACGTGGTTCTGGCAGATGAAATTAACCGGACGCCTCCCAAAACACAGGCCGCTTTGCTGGAAGCGATGCAGGAGCATCAAGTCAGTGTCGGGCAGACGCGACATCTGCTGAGTGATCCCTTTTTCGTTTTGGCGACGCAGAACCCGATTGAGCAGGAAGGAACCTACTCTCTGCCGGAAGCCCAGCAGGACCGGTTCATGTTTAAAGTTTACGTGCGATATCCATCATTCCAGGAAGAACGGGAAATCGCTCGTAAAACCACGTCCGATACAAATCAGAAAATCGAACACGTCTTGAACGCTGTCGATGTATTGGAAATTCAAAAAATCGTACGACAGGTTCCTGTTTCGGACCATGTGATTGATTACGCACTGGCTCTCGTCAGACAAACCCGCGTCAACGAACCGGGGACTCCTGAATTTATTAATGAATGGTTGAGTTGGGGCGCAGGCCCTCGCGCCGTCCAAAACCTGTTACTAGGTGGAAAAACACGAGCGTTACTCAATGGTCATGCTCACGTCTCAACGGATGATATCAGCGCTCTGGCCGCCCCCGTGTTACGGCATCGAATCGTAACAAACTTCTCTGCAGAGTCTGAAGGCATTACTTCAGATCGTGTGATTGAGCGATTGATTGAAGAGACTCCGTCTAAGGAAGGCGAACTGACCAGTGACCCAAGATTACAGAAAATATTTGCTGCCTGAAGCAATTTCCCGAATTTCACGATTGGAAATTCGGGCGCGTTCGATTGTCGAAGGGTTCTTATCCGGATTGCACCGTAGTCCTTTTTTTGGCCAATCGGTGGAATTTGCTCAACACCGCGAGTACGCACCCGGGGATGATGTACGCAACATCGACTGGAAGGTCTGGTCGAAAACAGATAAGTACTACATCAAACAATATGAAGAAGATACGAATTTAAGAACGACTCTGCTGGTAGACGTCAGCGAATCGATGCAGTTCGGCACGGGGCCGCTCAACAAATATGAATACGGCTGTACCGCAGCAGCAGCACTGGCTTACCTGCTATTGAAACAGCAGGACGCCGTCGGTTTGATTTCTTTTGATGATGCCATTCGTGCCCGCGTGCCCGCGTTGAGCAAACGAAATCACCTCAATGCCCTGCTAACCGCACTAGCTGCAGAAAAACCAGCTAAAAAAACCGACATTTTTGACGTACTAAAAGAAGTCGCCGAAACGCGATCCCAAAAAGGCACCATAATCCTTATTTCCGATTTTTTTGTCAACCGGGAGAGCCTGTTCAAAGGACTACGTCTCCTGCAATATCGCGGCCACGATATTATGTTGCTGCATATTTTGGACGATCAGGAGCTCGACTTCGATTATGCGGGAACAACCCGTTTTGAAGGCATGGAAGAAACGGGAGAGCTGGTCTGCGATCCCCGCTCATTACGTGAGGGTTATCTCAGTGCCATGCATGAGTTTTTGAATGAAATCAGAAGGCAATGTGCCAAGAATAAATTTGACTATCAAACAATCAGAACCAGCGAGTACCTTGACGCGGCACTGGCACATTACCTGAATCATCGAATCGGTATGCAGCAGTCGATTCGCCAGTAAACAACGACTGGATCCCTACCATTATCATCCCAATAGAATGAACTGACACGACAACTTATGGAAGCCTGGTTAACTCAACATTTTGTGAATTCAGCACTGGTTTATACCGGTGCCGCGATGGTTGCTGCGCCCATCATCATTCATTTAATTAACCGGTTTCAATACAAGCGAGTTCATTTTGCAGCAATGGAATTTCTGCTTCAGAGTCAGCAGACCAATCAGCGACGCGTGTTGCTGGAACAACTACTACTGCTGTTGCTGCGAATTCTGTTGATTGTCTGCCTGTTGCTCCTCATTGCACGTCTGATTCTGGACCCAAACCAGTTATCCATGTTCCATGGTGCCAAGTCACATCACGTGATCGTGCTCGATGACAGTGGCTCCATGCAGAATGTCTGGGGCGAACAAAGTGCCTTTGATGAAGGCCTGCAGGTTATCCGGAAGATTGCAGCAGAAGGGACCAATCGTCCTAATACTGAGAAAATGTCACTCATCGTCCTCTCACGCGCCGATGCTCCGCTGTTTCTGCAACGGGACATCAACGAAGAATTAATCAACGAACTGGATGCCAAACTGACCAACCTGTCCTGCTCTCATCAAAGCCTGGACCTCAATCAGGGATTGGAGGCGGCAGCAGACCTGCTGAATGAAGACCGGGCTGTGATCAAAACACTGCACCTGATCTCTGACTTCCGCAAGTCAGATTGGCAGGAGAAAAAGGGGGTTGCGGACACGATCGAAAAATTGAGCCAGAGTGATACCGCAATCAATCTGGTTAAAACAGTTCCCGATTCCCAACCGAACCTTGCGATTACAGAACTTTCGGGAGCAACAGAAGTCGCAGCCGTGGATGTACCGCTCCGTCTGAGGGTGAGTATCAAGAACTTTGGAGATCAGGTCGCTCAGGATGTGCGTGTGGCAGCATTCGTCGATCACAACAAACTTCCAATGAGTATTGTGTTTGACAAGATTGAAGCCGGAAGCGAAATTTCGCAGGATTTTGATGTGGTGTTCAACCAACCAAATCTGCATCAGATCAATGTCAGCCTGACGAACGATGCACTGGACGGCGATAATACCCGGTTTCTGGCAGTGAATGTGAAACCGTCTAATCCGGTGTTGATTATCGACGGCAACCCTTCAGGGAACGAGTGGATGTATATCCAAACCGCGATCGCTCCTGACGCTTCAACTACGGGCTTTGCCCCCTCTGTAGAAAGCGTTGATTATCTGCGCCGGCATCCATTAAGTCAGTTCAAAAACATTTACTTGCTGAATGTAGCTGAGTTACCGCTGGATGCGGTGGCCGCTTTAGAATCATTTGTTAAGGACGGCGGCGGCCTGATCTGGTTTGCAGGTCCTTCGATTCAACCCGCATTCTATAACGACAAGTTATACAAAGAAGGAAAAGGGCTGTTTCCTGCGCCACTGGAAGTCTCGCCGCGCGATCTTCCTGCCCGTGAGACAAACACAATGGTCGACATGCAGGTCGGCGATCACCCTCTGTTTTCCGTGTTTGCCGGTCAGGACAATCCATTGATTGAAGCCGTCACAATTTCGAAATACTTTCCCCTTTCACAAAAGTGGCTCCAAACTGAGGCCGCCAATGCCTCGGGTGTTAATGTCATCGCGACTCTTCGAAATCAAGCCCCGTTTATTATTGAACACCGTCTGGGCAAAGGCCGCATTATTACCTGTCTGACTTCAGCCGGGCCAGTCTTGACGAATGAAGGCGAGCCATGGAATTCCTGGGCGCTCAATCCAAGCTTCATTGTCTTCCAACTAGAACTGCAAAAGTATCTGGTTCAGTCCCGCTCGCACGATCAGGCAGAAATTGTCGGCCAACCGATTGAATTTGCTCTCGATGCAGCTGCGTTTTCCGATGAAATCGAAATTCAAACACCAATCGCTCAGGGAGAACGAACCGTACGATTAAAGGCCACACCCGGGCAGTCAGGTGAAGCGTCTGAAAATGACTCATTGAAGTTAATCACCGTGTTTCGTGAAACGGATCAACCAGGCGTGTATTCCGTACAATTAAAACGTCAAGACCAGACCGTTGAACCACAAATGTATGCTTTTAATTTTCCTGTTTCAGAAAGTAATCTGGCACTGGCCTCTTCCGATGAATTGAGAAATGAGTTTGGGAACTCTCCACTCATTCAGATTCAGGAACCCGGTGAATTCCAGTGGATTCAAGGGCAGGAAGCGGGCCGGGAAATTACCAATTCCATTTTAGTGATTCTGTTCCTGCTATTGATTTGTGAACAGTTACTCGCGTATCGATTAAGTTATCATCCCAAGATGGCGGGTGCAGCCGCATGAACTTGTTTTCAACGATCTCTAACTCCCTGATCCTGGCCGCCGACGAAACGACCTCGTTTCGTTCGATCGAATACGATACGCCCGATTCAGGCTGGGGGTGGCTGTTACTCTTGGGATGCCTGGGAATCATACTGGCACTTTCCTTTCGAACCGTCTGGAAAGATTCAGTTCAATTACCCCTGTTCTGGCGTTGCTGGCTGACGGGATTACGGCTTTCTGTTTTTGCCGCCTTGATCGTCATTGTCTTCAATCCGCACGAACGAACACAAAAAATGTCATTTCGCCCTTCACGTGTCGCCGTGCTGGTCGATACCTCGCTTTCGATGCGGCATCCCAACCAACAGGTTCCAGTTAACACCAGCTCTCCTGCCAGTCAAAATGTACCCAGCCGGATGCAGGCAGTGGAAAAATTACTTGCTGAATCACCGTTAATCAAAGACCTGCAAAAGAAACATCAGGTAAGCGTTTACACCTTCGACCAGACCTTAACCGGACCACATCACGTCTTCCAGAAAACACAGTTGTCTGAGGAGTCGACGGCGAATGCAACTACTGAACCAGACCCTAAACCCCAGGTTCAAGTCGACTGGAACAGTCTCTTACAACCACAGGGTCTGGAGACCCGCTTGGGAGAATTACTGGGGCAACTCATCCGCGAAATCAATGGTTCAACACTCTCCGGAATCATCATCGCCACAGATGGTGCATCGAATGCAGGCACCGATCTACTCTCTGCCAATGAAGCTGCGAAAGACTCTAAAGTACGCTTAATCACCCTAGGTGTAGGCAGCCCCAAAAAACCTGCCAATGTGCAAATTTCGAAAATCATCGCCCCCACTGACGTGCAATTTGGCGACGCGTTTGAAATCACCGCCTTACTGCAAGCTGTGGGTATGCCTGGAAAAAATATCACCCTTGAACTCCTGAAAAAAATTGAAGGCGAAGCGCAGCCAACCTTAGTAGAATCCCGCGATCTTCTATTGCCAACAGAAGATGGGCTCCCCATCGATGTCAAATTTGAACGCACCCCCAGCGAAGAAGGTGAGATCAGCTACCTGATTCGAGTGCGAGGCAATCAACTGGCACAGGATGCCAACGCGATGGACAATGAGCTGGAACATAGCGTGAATGTATTCAGTCGCCCCACACGCGTACTGGTGATCGCAGGAGGGCCGATGCGAGATTACCGTTTCGCCCGCACGATGCTCTATCGCCATCCTTCGATCAAGTCGGATGTCTGGCTACAAACAGCGCCGCCGGGTGTCTCTCAGGACGCCGATAAACTGTTATACGAATTTCCCGATCGCACGGATTTGTTTGAATACGATGTAATCCTGGCATTTGATGTCAACTGGGAACTGCTCTCACCAGAGCAGATGCTGACATTAAATGAGTGGGTTGCTACTGGAGGTGGCGGAATCGTGCTGGTTGCCGGTGATGTCTACACACCCCGACTTGCCCAGGATGCGGAACGCTTTCAACCTATTCTCGACCTGTACCCCGTTTCCATTAATTCTTTTGTCCGCGACTACCTGGATCAGGAAGCCACTCAGATCCGTCGGATCGAATGGACACAGGCCGGTCTTGATGCCGGTTTCCTGATGCTGACGGATAACCCTGCAACATCAAGAGAACTATGGGAAAACTTTCCCGGCGTCTACCGCTGTTATCCGACCAATGGCCCCAAGGCAGCGGCTACTGTCTATTCGCATTTCCCGGATCCCAAAACGCAGACAGAGTTCGGCTTCTCGATCTTGATGGCTTCGCAGTATTACGGCGAAGGCCGCTCCCTTTATCTGGGCAGTCCTGAAATCTGGCGATTACGGTCTATTGAAGAAGATTACTATGACCGTTTCTGGACCAAGCTGATTCGTAATGTGGGACAAGGTCGTACGAAACGGGGTACGAAGCGAGGCACCCTGATTCTTGAGCGGGATGAATATCTGCTCGGCCAGACTGTTTCCGTACGCGTCCGTTTACTCAATCCGGAATTTAAACCACTGGTTCAGGAATCCGTGCCGATGGAAGTCATCGACCCGCGCGGCAGACCTCTGGTTCCCAACCTCTTATTGATGCATGATCGTAATCGGCCCGGAGAATATGTCGCCAGCTTCCGCGCCAGTCTGCCCGGAAAATATCGCTTTGAACTCACTGTTCCCAATTCGAAAGGCCAGACTGTCGAGGGTAACTTGACGGTGCTACTCCCTCGACTGGAAGATGAGTCACTAAGTCAGAATATTAAAGGGCTCAAAGAACTCTCCCGTGATACCGGCGGCGCCTATCTTGCCATTGATGAAGCAAAAAATATCACATCGCTCCTGCCTGATGCAGGAGAAGAGTTTCTCGTTGACGAACGGCTGAAAACACTCTGGGATCAGGCGTGGGTCTTCTTTCTGTTAGCAGGCTTACTGGCAACGGAATGGTTGACCAGAAAACTGTTTAAACTGTCATAATACATTGAGTACAAATGAAGAAAAAATAACACTGGTCCTTAGATCCGCAGTGTGAATCAAACATATGAACAAACCTTCTCAATCAACCATACCTCAGGAAATCACCGAGCTACTCAATCGGTTGCGGGGGAAAATCCGCAGATATATCCTGCTGGAAGGAACAGCCAGACTGCTGGCCGTCATCGGCGTGATTTTCTGGGCCAGTTTCCTGGTTGACTGGACATACTTTCAACTTAGCCATCTTGAGTTACCGGTCTGGTTTCGTGCTTCGTTTGTGTTGATTTCTCTCGCCGTGATTCTGGCTCTGGCTGCCAGTTTTCTCCTCTTTCGGCTCATGAAAAAAATGAGGCGCAAAGCGTTAGCCCTGGTACTGGAACGACGTTTTCCTGAACTAAATGACCGGCTGGCGACGGCAATCGAGCTTCATGAAACACACGAACCTCAAAATGCACTTACACGAGCCATGCTCGAACGCACCGTACATGAAGTCGCTGAGGGCAGTCGGGATCTTCCACTAGAAGATGTATTCGACAAACGCCCCTTGAGGCGTGCCTTTTTCTTTGCGTTTGCACTGACGATCTCGATTCTAACTCTGGCGATTATTAATCAACCTGCGATGGCTCGCTGGGCGAAAGGGTATCTGGAACTCCGTAGTGATTACTGGAATCGGGAAACGGGACTGATTGTGAAAGTCATCGCTCAACCAGGCGACCGCATCAAAGAATTTCATAACCAGACCTACAAGCATGGTCTGGGAACAGACCTGACACTGCTTGTTGAAACCGTTGACGGTAAAAAGATCCCGGAACGTGTGCAGCTGACCTACCGCATGCAGAATGGACGTGGCGGGGGACGCACTGTAATGTCGCGGATGGGAGAAGGACGATTCAAACATACGATTACAGATTTACTGGATGGCATTCAGGTCTGGGTCTCTGGAAATGACTTTACCAATCCCGAACCCTATCTGGTCGAAATCGTCGAAACCCCCGTCTTGGACCAGATTCGACTGGCTTGTCTTTACCCCGAATATACCGGCCTGAATCAGACAGATAGTGAAACAGGCACGCGGCTGCCAGATCTACAAACGGTACAGGGAACACAAATCTCTTTACCCGTCAACACTGAATTTGAAATGGTCTCAACCGCCAACAAACCGATCACACGTTTTTCCTTTGAGACAGATCAATTCAATCTACAGTTAGAACAAGCTGCGGAAGATGTAACAACCACCGCCGAGAACTTCCTGGCGTGGAAAAACCCTGAGGGAGAAATCGTGCAGCAGGTCGCATTGACGCCACAGCTCCTGGATCAGATGAGAGGCACAGATGGCCGTACATTTAGAATCCCCTTTAAACTCATCACAGAAAACCAGGAGACTGTCGCTTCGAACGCTGACCCCCTTCCCCAGGTTATCCCGTTAATAGCAGACCAGCCGATTCGGATTTATCTGGAGGATGCCGACGGGTTACTGGTCACAGAACCCATTCGTTTGAGCATTAATGGCATCGTTGATCAACCGCCTAAAGTCGATACCCGACTGACGGGCATTGGGAAATCGATTACTCGCAAAGCCACGATCCCCATCGAAGGCATGATTACCGATGATTACGGAATCCAGGCCGCCCGTTTTGATTTTCTTGTCGATCAGGACAAAAACTTCAGGCCACGTCCATTCCGTAAAAAACCATCCGACAGACCTAAAGAATTTACTCTGCAACGAAGTAATGACGAAATCTGGGAACGTTTTGAAGTTCTGCCACTCGATTTAAAAGTGGGACAGAAAATCAACCTCACCGTTCAGGCGGAAGACGCCGATAATCTGAGTGGTCCGCACCAGGTCCATGGCGAAACCTATCACTTCGAAATTGTGACTGATGAAGAATTACTTTCAATCCTGTACTCCAAAGAATTGAATCTGCGAAAACGCTTCGAACAGATTCATAAAGAAGTCTCCCAGACGCGCGATGATCTCGCACAGCGAGTTGAACAATTAAAGCAAGCACAAACCATCAAAAACAAACAAAAGCAGGGACAGTCTGATCCCCGCTGGTCTGAAACGTTGACGGAAATTCAAAATGCAGTCGCCGTCTCGGCTGACCGGTCCTTATATGGAACCCGAAAAAACGCGACCGAGACCGCTTCGATTGTTGAATCCTTCTATGATATTCGAGAAGAGCTGGTCAACAATGGCGTTGCCACCGCACAAATCCTGGGGCGGATCGACGACAAAATTCTCAAGCCACTCACAATCATCCACGAGCAGGACTTCCCCAGTGTTGATCAACGCTTGGGCCTGTATCGGCTGGCAATGGAAAAGAACAGTGACCCCCTAGCCGAAATCCAGTCCAGTATTGAACTTCTGGACGCGATGCTGGTCCGAATGAAGAGTGTCCTCAATGAAATGCAGGATTTATTAGAGTTTCACGAAGCAATCGAAATGCTGAAAAATCTGATTGAACGAGAAAAAGAACTCTCAGAAGAAACAAAAAAGTTTCGCAAAAACAAGCTTTTGGATCGTCTCAAAGGGTTAGGACTGGAGTAATCCCGCTCGAACAAAATAATCTCTGCTTGAAGTGATTCACTGCACCTTGACACCTGAACACAAAAACACACTTCGAACAGAGTCTAGTACTTGATATAATAGGCCTGATGGCTTTTCTCTGCGCGCTCAATTATCAGAGGGACACTCATCTTACATTTACCCACCTTCATCAGTTCTGAGAACAAAATGGAAACTTTGGCAGGAGCACCACGCATGTTGAATCGTCCTCGGGCCGCCGTTCTGCTGATCGCTTTGATTGTCGGCTTGCTCTGCCCTCATTTCGTCAGTGCACAGAATCAGGACCCACAGCCCAAAACCAGCAGTCCCAATGGTCAGGATCGGGATCTGACTGATAAGCAGGAAGCAATCTCTCAGCAATTCAAACGATTCGAATCGACTCTCCATGATCTGGGAGAGTACATGAAGAAAACCGATCCTGCCCGCGCAGACCTGTTATTTCGCGCATTTGGTCAAAGCAAACAAAACCAGATGACCGTAGAAATGCAGCAAGTCCTACAAATGCTGGAAAAAGGGCAATTGGGTGATGCAGTAGAACGACAGGAAAACCTGGTCAAAAATATGCAGGCACTCCTGGCGTTGCTTCAAAGTGAAGACCGCATGAGCGAAGTCGAAAAAGAGAAAAAACGAATTCAGGATCTGCTCAAAGACGTCAACCGGCTGATAGGACAGGAACGTGATGTCAGAGCAGCCACGGAGCGGGGTGGTAACCCGGCTGACTTGAAAGAAAAACAAAAACAGACAGCGCAGAACGCAGAGAAACTGATTGATAAAATCGAGCAACAAGATGCTGAAAAGAACGATTCTCAGAAGTCAGAACAAGATCAGAAGGGAGAAGCTTCCGATAAAAAATCAGACAAGAAAACTGATGGCGAAGAGCAGGATCAAAAGTCAAAAAACGGAAAATCAAATTCAAAATCCGAATCCGAATTTGAAAAATCAAAAGGCTCTGAATCGAAAGGCAAGACGCCACAGGATGGTAAGTCTGACCCGAACCAGAAGGGGGCTCCCGAACAGAAGTCCTCGCAGCAGAGTCAACAGTCTCAGCAGCAACAGTCTCAACAACAGGGACAACAAAGTCAGTCTCAAGAAGGGGAAAACCAGCAGTCCCCAAATCAGGAGCAGAAGACTCCCGGGCGAGAAGAAATTGAGCAGGCTCGAAAGGAGATGGAAAAAGCGATTGAAGAGCTGGAAAAGAAACAGAAAGAAGCCGCTTCCAAACATCAGGACGATGCGATCCAGAAACTGGCAGAAGCCAAAGAAAAACTGGAAGAGATGCTGCGTCAGCTTCGCGAAGAAGAGCGTGAACTGATGCTAGCCGCTATGGAAGCCCGACTGCAGAAAATTCTGGCTCAACAAAAACGTGTCTATGCGGGGACACTAACAATCGGACAAGTTCCCGAAAAAGAACGAACCAGCCGACACACCGCAAGAGCCGTTCAACTATCGCGAGAAGAAAGCCTGATGGGACTGGAAATCGAAAAAGCGATTTTGTTGATTAAAGATGAAGGATCTTCGGTTGCCTTCAGTGAAGCGCTCTCCGAAGTACGCGAAGATGTGCAAACTGTCGCCTATCGTTTGAATCGAGCACAGGTCGATGAACTGACACAGGAAATCGAAAAAGATATTGTCAGTGCCCTCGAAGAAATGATCGAAGCCCTGCAGAAAGAAATGGAAAAATCGGACGAAGAAAAAAAACAGCAGCAACAACAGCAGCAGCAAGGTTCTCCCCAGGATCAGGCGTTGATTGATATGTTAGCGGAAATCAAAATGCTGCGGTCATTGCAGTTCCGTGTAAATAAACGAACCCGCCGGATCGAAAAGCTGGCGTTGGAAAAAGATGCCAATCAGGCAGAGATCTTTGAGCAACTGCAACAGCTTTCAAATCGCCAGACGCGGATTCAAAACGCAACTTATATTCTGGCGACAGGTAAGAATAAATAATCATTTCGATTGAAGAATCCTTAAAAGGTCACAAACTGACATGAAACATTGGTTCCCATCGACTCAGAAAAAAACAGTCGTCGAACACCGTTTGCAACGGTTTGTGGTGATTGTTTGTGCTTGTGCACTGTCAACCTCTTTGTTAGCACAGGAGCCGATCCCCGTCCCGATTCCGCTTAAAGAACCAGTGGCAGAAAAAGCAGAACCAGTCGAACTACTGGCGCCACCATCAGGTGTTGACCTTAAACTACAATTGCAAAGCTGGGTTGCCGAACAAAAGGTCAAAAACCCGGCCCAGCTAAAAATGATTGCCAATCTGTTGGTGAAACTGGAAGCCCCGCTTTCTGCAGAAGAGAAACTGAATCTGGCATTAGAAATATTTTCAAATGTGAAACCGAAAGCAAAACAGTTAATTAAAGACTACCGAATTTCTGATCAACTCCCTCAGCTTTCCAATCCTCCGATTTTAGTTGATGGAGAGGCAGATACGATTTACCTGGCGAACGTCCGCTATTATGTCGCCCGCAACTTAACCCAGTTCCGAATGGTTGATCGTGCTCTGAACATCTTTAACTCCATCCAGCCGAAAACACTGATCGACCCCGCCGGTTTTCTGTTTTTTAAAGCGGCCTGCGAACACCATTTATTACAGAAAAAAGACTGCGGCAAAACTCTGGACCAGTTGCTGAACCATACAGAAAGTGTACCGGAACGCTATCGACAGGTGGCAGTGCTGATGCAGGCAGATCTTGAAACCCTGAAAGAGGAAAGTCTCGACGAGATTTCACGGAAGATGAGTGATGTCGAACGCCGGCTTGATCTCGGCAACTCTGGGGAAAAAGTTCAGAAGGTCGAAGATGAAATCATCGCCTCGCTCGACAAACTGATCAAAAAAATGGAAGACCAGGCCAAGAACAGTTCGTCTTCAGGAGCCGGCGCCGGCAATTCGAGCTCGCCTGAGGGAGGAGCCGATGAAAGCCGCGTGAAAGGACAGATCGCGCCCGGCGAAATTGATAAGAAAAAATTATCGAATAATGGTGGGTGGGGACAGCTTCCTCCTAAAAAACAGGCTTCGGCCAAAAACATCATCAATCGTAATTTTCCTTCACACTATCGTAAAGCCATTGAAAAATATTTCAAAAAGCTGGCAACCCAAAAAGCAAATACCAATAAATAACATTCTGATTAATCTTTGTTCTCGCTTCTGAGTCTGTTCAGTCCCTGGAGAGTTTTTCATGCATTCCCTGCTCTGTGTTTCAATAACCATGCTACTGGCAGTTTCACCAGAAGTCGAAGTAACTTCTCTCAGTGGAGCATCAGTCACAGGGAATCTTCTGGCATTAAACAAAACAGCCGTCAATCTCAAACAAGGCAAAAGCGAGAAAGGGTATCCACTTTCAGAAACTTTGAATGTACGTTTCCCAAAAAACCGATTTCAACGCAGTCTGCAAGCACCATTAACAATTCGTTTAACGGATGGGTCCAAATTCCCTGTTCAATCGCTGCAAAGTAATGAACGTCAGATTAAAGTCAGCAACGATCAGTCAGGAACTCTGATTCTGCCAGCGAATCAGGTCTCGTCAATCCGCTTTGGAACATTGAATTCCAATATCAGTGCAGCCTGGGAAAAACTTCTGAGCAACAAGGGCAACAAAGATCTGCTCGTCGTCCAAAAGGAAAATGTGCTCGATTTTATTGATGGTGTAGTTGGCTCAATTACCGACGAAAAGATTCAGTTTTTCACTGGCGACGATGAAGTTGCCGTGAATCGTAAGCGTGTGTTCGGTATCATTTATTTTCGCCAGCCTGCTTCGAATGCGGCTCCCTTCTGCTCCATCCGCCTGACTAGCGGCGGGTTGATTAATGCCTCTGCGATCACGTATTCGGGGACCGAATTCACTGCTACACTGCAAAGTGGTGCTCAAGCTCAGTTTACTCCTCAATCAATAGCCAGCCTGGACTTTAGCCAAGGCAAAGTTCGCTATCTTTCTGATCTGGAACCGAGAAATATCGAGTATACACCCTTCTTTGATACCGTCTGGAAGTATCGCAAAGACAAACACCGCGACGGTGGTCCACTCCGACTGGACGGAAAAGAATATGCGCGCGGACTTTACATTCACTCTAAAACGCTCCTGCAATACCGGATCAAGGAGGAATACCGAAATTTTCGGGCAATCATGGGGATTGATGATTCGGTTCCCGGCATTGGATTTGTATATGTTGAAATTAAAGGCAATGGGCGGACACTCTATTCCGGAAACGTGCGGAGCGCCGACCCACCCATTGAATTAAATCTGGATGTTCGCGGCGTGCGCGATCTCGAAATCTTAGTCGATTTTGGGGACAATTTGGAGATCTGCGATCACCTTGATCTCTGTGAAGCGCGCTTACTTAAATAATCTGACAAGAGAACGACGAACTGTTTTGTAATATTGAAGCTTAAAGGTAATTAAATGCAGAAAAATGTCTTCTGTGCCACGCTCCTATTCAGCATACTTCTGATCGTGCCTGCTTTTGCAGAAGTCTCATCAGTTGATCCGGTTGTTCTGGCAGCACAAAAACAACGCATTGATGTCATCAAAGCAGTCTCCCCTTCTGTTGTTGCGATCTTTGGGGCTGAGGGCGCGGGAGGTGGCTCCGGCGTATTGGTGACCCCTGATGGCTATGCTCTAACCAATTTTCATGTTGTTTCGGGTGCAGGTAACTTCATGAAATGTGGGCTAAATGATGGCAAACTTTATGACGCTGTGATTGTCAGCATTGACCCTACTGGCGATGTCGCGCTGATCAAGTTGCTTGGACGAACTGATTTTCCCGTCGCCAAACTGGGAAACAGCGACAAAGTTCAAGTAGGCGACTGGGCCTACGCAATGGGGAATCCATTTTTATTGGCTACTGATTTTCAGCCGACGATTACCTATGGAATCGTCAGTGGAGTCCACCGCTATCAATATCCCGCTGGAACATTTCTGGAATATACTGACTGCATTCAGGTCGATTCCTCAATCAATCCCGGTAATTCAGGAGGCCCGCTGTTCAACGATCGCGGAGAACTGATCGGTATTAACGGTCGTGGCTCATTTGAAAAACGAGGCCGTGTTAATTCGGGCGCCGGTTACGCCATCTCCATCAATCAGATTAAACACTTCTGGGATCATCTAAAAAGTGGACGCATTGTTGACCATGCATCCCTCGGTGCAACGGTAACGACCAGCCTGGATTCCACTATTGACGTCGCCGAAATCCTGGAAGAATCAGACGCCTATCGTAAAGGGCTGCGGCTCGGAGATGAAATTGTCTCGTTTGCGGGCAGGCCAATTCGAAGTGTGAATCAATTTAAAAACATTCTCGGCATTTATCCCGCAGGCTGGACATTGCCGCTCGTGTATCGACGAGATGAGAAAAAGAACACCATCTATGTGCGTCTGCAGGCATTACATACCACTGCAGAATTACAGGAACAGGCTGGTCAAAAGAAAAAACCTCCGGCAAAACCTGCACGCCCCGGTGAAGAAAAGCCACCACAGATACCAAATCCTCATGCCAAGCCAGAACCCGCGCCACCAGAACAATACAAACACCTCTATGTTCCCAAAACCGGATTTACGAATTACTACTTTAATCAGCAGCAACAGGATCGATTACTCAAGGCCTTAAACTCAACCAGTAATTTCTCCGACCTAAAAGGAACTTGGACACTAACTGGAAAACAGGGTGATGGCAGTGAATTCACACTCACTCTGGCTGACAAAGGTGTGGGATTTGAATCTGGCAACGATATCTTTCTGCAATCACTGGAGACGGGAAATTACGTAGATGAACCGCCGGGAACAGGCGGCTTACTCGCCGCATTACACCACTTCCGTTTACTGCTATCGGGACAGAGTGAGCGCTTTACCGACTTTTATTACCTGGGCAGCGAACGCCTGGATGGGAAAAACGAACTGGTTGATGTGCTGGTTGCAACCCAGACCGGGACGATTTCCCGCTGGTACTTTAATAAAGCAGACCTGTCTCTGCGGGGATTTGATTTTTATCTCACCGAGAATTCAGAAGTGTGCTCAATTCGTTTTGAACAGTTCCAAACTCTCAATGGACAAAAATTTCCAGGTGAACTCGATGTGCTCTACGGAAACCGTCCTGTGATGAAATTAAAAATTGAACGCCTGAAGCTGGAACCATCAGACACTCTCAAGAAATAGCATCGATTTGTGATGAAGGTTGATCCTCAGTGATTAAGCAATATACCGTAAAATCCGTTTTCGTTTGTTTGTGCCTGATCGGTTCCGTATTGTCGGCCCCTTTGACCGCGCAGGCCTCGTCACAGTCAACGATCAAGTATGCCCTGCCTCGTCTGGTTAAGATCTTTGGTGCGGGTGGTGTGAAAAATCTGTATGGTTACAGCACGGGCTTTCTCGTCTCACCCGAAGGGCACATCGCCACAATCTGGAGTCCGGTTCTAGATACGGATCGTTTATCTGTGGTACTGCACGATGGACGAAAATTTGAAGCAGAAGTTCTGGGAGCAGAACCACATCTGGATCTGGCCATTATTAAATTAAAATCAGAACGTAAACTTGATCTTCCGTATTTTGATTATCGAGAAAAAACCGTCGCAGGTCCCGGGACCCGGATCCTGGGCTTCAGCAACATGTTTCGGGTCGCGACAGGGGATGAACCAGTTTCTGTCCTGCATGGCGTGATTGAAGCGCGAACCGATTTACCGCGGAGACGGGGTGCCTTTGAGCTTTCCTACTCGGGTGACGTGTATGTTGTCGATGCGATTACGAATAATCCGGGTGCCGCCGGTGGAGCCATTTTGACCTACGACGGCAAGCTCCTGGGCATGATCGGAAAACAGGTCCGTAACGCGAAAACCAATACCTGGGTTAACTATTCCCTGCCGATTGATGTGCTCAGTAAAAGCATCGAACAGATTATCACTGGTAAGTTCGATTCCAGTGAAGAGAAAAAAGAGCCAAAAACAGCTCCAGAACGCTATCGTCCCGTTGATTTTGGTCTGGTCATGGTACCGGACGTCCTGTATCGAACTCCCGCATATATCGACAATGTACTACCCGGTTCTTTAGTTGCCCAAGCGGGCCTCCAACCGGATGACTTGGTTGTGTTTGTTAACGATGAACTGATTAAATCCTGTAAGACTCTCAAAACAGAACTTGGAAAACTTGAGACCGGCGACTTGCTGCGTCTGGTGGTACGCCGGAACAATCAGCTGGTGTCCGTGGAATTCCAGGTCCCTCCCGAAAAGAAATAACCTTTCATAGCCTGACGATTATGACATACATTCGAAACATCTACATTCTTATTATTGCGTTGTGCCTGACTGGCATTTCTGTTGCGCAGGCTCAGCCACCAGCCTCTGATCTGGAGTCACTGGAAGAACGCGCTTTCAAACAGGCTGCTGCTTTTGTAAATCCATCCATTGTCAGAATTGAAACTGTGGGTGGTCAGGAACGAGTTGGAAAAATCTTAACTGGTACCGGACCAACCTCAGGCGTGATCGTCAGTCGCGATGGTTTGATCATTTCCAGCGCATTTAATTTCATTGGCAAGCCATCCTCTATCCTGGTGACATTACCTGATGGACGTCGTTTTCCGGCACAGGTTGTTGCCACCGATCATTTGAAGATGTTAACCCTGTTAAAAATTGACGCACAAAACCTGCCTGTGCCATTAGCCGTGCCGGAGAATGAACTTCAGGTCGGAATGTGGTCTATTGCACTGGGACGAACGTTCGATCTGGATCAGCCCAGTATTTCCGTCGGAATTGTCAGTGCCCTGGGGAGAATCTGGGGAAAAGCCATTCAAACAGATGCTAAGATTTCCCCTATCAATTATGGTGGTCCCCTGGTAGATATTAACGGCCGCCTGATGGGAATTCTGGTCCCACTTTCTCCGGGTGCTACAGGGGAAACCGCCGGTGTGGAATGGTATGACTCAGGAATTGGTTTTGCGATTCCCATGTACGACGTATTGAATATTATTCCTCGCCTGAATACTGGCAAAGATCTCCATCCGGGGTTGTTAGGTATCACAATGACTGGAAAAGGAGATTTATCAACCAATATGAAACTGGATCGAGTACGCTATGGAAGCCCGGCTCAAGTCGCTGGGCTCAAAACAGGAGATACTCTGACCAAATTGGATGGCAAACCAGTGAGTATGCATTCTCAGGTCAAGCAGGTACTGATGAGCAAGTACGCTGGTGAATCTGTCAGCCTGACTGTAACCAGAGAAGGAGTCCAGAAGCCTCTCACGTTTAAAGCCACCCTGGATGAAAAACTGGTTCCTTTTGAATCAGGTTTTCTGGGGATTCTGCCACAACGTGAATCAAAAACAGAAAACGGCCAGGGAGTAGGCGTACGGTTTGTCTTTTCCAATTCTGCAGCAGCGGAAGCAGGTCTGAAACCCAAGGACCAGATACTGGAGTTCAACAAACAAAAAGTGGCATCCGCAGAAGCGCTGGCATCAATGGTCAACCATCTGCGTCCCGGCGAAACTGCCACACTGCAGGTATCCCGAGATCAGAAACCACTGGCCCTTAACGTCAAATTACAGACAACGCCTAACACAGTAGAATCTTCTTTACCAACCCAGGCGCGACCCTCCCGAACGGCTGAAGAGAACAAGAAACAAAACATTAAAGTCGGACACTTTAAAGACCAGCTTCCCGGCAATGAGCAGAGCTTCTGGGCTTATGTTCCGGAAAATTATGATCCCAATTATGAGTTTGGTCTGATGGTCTGGATTCATCCTCCAGGGAACACAATGGAATCCACGATTTTTAAAGAATGGAAAAGTATCTGTGAACAACGTGGCATTATTATCGTGGGACCTGCAGCACAAGATGTCATTCGCTGGAATCAGGATGAAGCGGAATTTGTTAAAGAAGTCATTGAATCAATGAAATCACGCTATGCCATTGATGACAAACGCATCTTTCTCGTGAGCCATTCAAACGGTGCTGAGTTTGTGTTTCATCTTGCTTTTAAATACCGAGATCTGTTTCGTGGCGTCGCAGTTTCTGATGCATCCCTGCAAGACAGGCCACCTGAGACAGACCCCGATTTCCCACTCAGCCTGTACTTTGTTCTGAATGCCAATAATCCACTGAACCAGTTATTACAGCCGCGAATCGAGGCCATTCGTAAAATGAATTACCCGACAGTCTTCCAGCTTCTCAAGGACGATAGACAAGCCGGGCAATATCTGAAACAGCCAAATTTAGAAGAGGTCGGCCGCTGGGCAGATAGCCTCGACCGAATTTAATTCCTTCGGCTCATCGGTTTTTGACGTCACTGATATTTTGATTGAGACACGTGGATTACTCAACCGCGCTGTGCGTATTTGTTGTCGGAGGGTTTGCACTTTCAGAATCGGGTTGCCTGTTTTTGAACTCAACCATAATAGCCAGTGCAATGAATACCAGTCCCAGAGATTGAGGCGATAAAAACAATATCCAGAGGATACCCAGCGATAATAATCCGATAGCAGGTTGAGTATTCAACCAATCAGCAGAACGGGATTGTACGCATCTGCCAAGAATCGGAAGCAGAATCAGTAAACAAAAACCTGCTAGCACAACGTTCAGATATAAGTTCGGAATAATCCAGGCTTGCAAAGCATCAGAATCAGATGTTGAATCTTCCGATCCGGAATAATAACGCACTTTCTGGACTGACACTGGTCCCAATTTTTGTTGAAACCGCCGCGCGAAGGAGAGTGTGCCCCGATCCGAATCTTCGGCTTCTATAGGACTGACGTATTGTTTTATGATGAAAACACGTTCTTTCAATGTATCGAATCGATTCAATTCATCGCTGGTATTCTGGCCTTTATCAACCGGTTCCTCCATAATTCTTTCGAGTTGTGCAAATTCGCTTGCAATGGTTTTCCAGGTAGCACGTGAAAGTTGATTCTCTTCTTCCAACTCAAGTTCAAGCTCAGCAATTTTGAGTTGTTCCTCCAGCTTATCTGCGAAGTAGGTAAACGGGGTCACGGAATTGGAAAGGAATGTTCGGTGGCTATCTGAAGCAATAATTTTGATCAGATTTTTATCAAACAAAAAATTCGTCGGCTGTGGAATCTGCAACCGGGCTTTCTCCAGGAAAAACTGATGGTCAATTTGATAAGATTCCCAGAATAAAGTAATCTCTTCAATCTGGGAGCCCGCATTTAAAGGAATTGCAAGTATTGCTGTTTCTGGTTTGAGAGAACTATCACTCTCACCGTTGATCAAAACTGCCATCAGCTTTAATTTTTCAGGCCAATCCAAATTTAACACACGGCTGTTTTGATTAAACAGCTTGATCTGGGTCAAACCGTGTATGGTTCCCTGATCGCTTAAAATAATTTCGGTTTCCAAATAGGGAATAAACTCCTGGTTCGCTACGTCTGCCCTCCTGGAGACCATACTCAGTTTCCAAGGTAATTGCGAAGCCGTATAGACACGACTGCAGTCAATATTGGAAGACGCATCGCAACGAGCCTGAACCCAGGTTGGAATCTTATCTGGTAAAAGGGTTTCTTTCGTTTTTTTGTCTGTTAACTGAAATTGCTGAGTTGTTGAAAGTAGAAGATAATTATTTTGAATGTGAGAATTTTCGAGAGTTACCGGCGAGATAACCAGTTCACTGGCAGGCTTCAAGACCTTAGTCCTGACAGTGACTGTATTGTCTTTCGCAGTGGAAGTCATTGGTTGCAGCTCGACCCTCTGTAATCCATCAGGCATTTTATCCTGAATTTCAAAGGGCATCCCATCAACCGAAAACTCATTCCCATACTCTGCCGGAATCAGTAAATTCAGTTGTTTGTTATCAGCAGCCGGTAAGGAGAAACGCAATGATTGCGTCACCTCAATCTGCTGGTCCTCTACAGAGTCGATAATCGTGAGCGTATCAACGGCGATCGTCGATTTTTGCAATTTGACCAACAATGAAATGGGCTGTTCGGTGGAATCAACTTCCTGAAAACGACCAACAAAGATGAGATGCTCTGCAATCGCGGGCTGTGTGGAACTCTCTTGAATTGGACGAAAATGAGACAACGTCAACTGCACATCGAGTTGTGGCTTTTTGTATAAACTTAATAGAGACTCTTCAATTTTAACGCCCTGCAATTGAATGCCTGGAATTTCCAGGCGTCCCAATTTCCGAATTGGTAGCCACCCCTTTAGCGTCAGATCCTGCAATCCTGAAGTTTTATTTTTCAGAAATAGCGTAATTAGATTTCCTTTGCGATGCCAGTGTGCGAGCCGTTCTACATCTTCTTCTTTGACGGACAGTGATTCAATTCGAAGACCTTGCGGAACAATAATCGTATGGCGAAATGCAGGAGCCTGACTGATTCGCAATTCCGCAGCAAAAGTCCAATCGATATTCTTTCGATTCACGACAACAGTCTGATTCACCCGTGCTTTTCGTTCTGGATTTTTGGATTTGAGAACCAGCGAAATGGGAGCCGGCTGATTGACTTGAAACAACAGGACAGACGACTTCAAGATACTGTCGTCGATGGGTTTCCCAGAGGTCTTTGACGATACCGATAGAATACCTTCAGAAAGTGCTTCTGCCTGTTCAATTTCGAACTCAGGACCAGAGCGCACTCCAATTTGATGTGAAACAACTTTAATCGCGGCAGCTTGTGGATTCTGCTTTCCGGAACTGATATCGATTGGGAATATTTTGACTTCTGTCAGTGGATCGTTTGCAGGTAAATCGAAAGTGGCATCAATGATGAAATCACCGGTTTTCGATTCCGACAATTCCAACAGCAACTCTTCAGTCCCCCCACTCTCAGCCGGACGCAAAGCAGGCACCACTGTGATTCCCGCTGACTTCACGCTCCGCAAGATTGTTCCTGCAGGAATTTCCCAAGACAGATAATCGACCTTCCCACTCAGGACTGAGTATTTCACCTGAACTTCCATACGAATCAACGAAGGAGATACTTCAGCATTGGTTAAGACTGTTGCTTCCAGGTTCAGGGGAGTAGACTCCGAGTTCTGGCTCATCAGCCACTTAACCTTGAGCTCAGAATTCTCTTTGAGAAAAGAAGAAAACCGTTTCTTTCCTTCCAGTTGATATCGGGAAACGCCAGTCGTTTCGGTAAGTTCAACATAATAAATGGGATCATTGCATTGAAAGGTAAATTGATTGATTGCGACAGGAGGAATCCCTAATTCAAATTGTCCACTGGTAGCACTGAATTTCACCGCTGGATGTAAAGTCAGTTCTATCCGATGATCCTGGTAAGAAAATGGGAAGACTGGTTTTTTCGCTTCAACTGGCCCCTCCCTATTGGAAGCCACTTTTGACTCTCGTGATTGATCATTCTTCACATTTACTTGAATACTTTTCCCGTCTGAACCCAATAAAACAGGAACGATCTCGCCATCAACCCGACAGGAATCCGGGCCACTCAGATTTCCGCCAACGACAGGAAGTTGAATCGTAGCGAAGCCTTTCTCAACCGGAACTTTTACTTGAAAGCTGGCCTTCACCGTCAGTAATTGATTCTCTTGAATCTCAGCGTCATAGCGAGCTGAAGAAATCAGATATTCAGGCTGCTGTTTGGGAGCTGTCAGTAATTCTAATTGCTGAAGCAACTCAGGTGTGAGATAGGCAAACGATTCTTCTGGCGAACCTGAGGAGTCCGGCAGAAGAACTGTTTCCGTCCTCATCTTTATTGACTGAGTTACAGCAGGAGCTAAAACCGGCACGGGTGAATTTTGTGCATAGCCGGCAGCCGCTGAAGTGCCCAGAAATCCAATCATGATCATATGGGCTGCTGAGTAGATAGAAGAAGTCGGCTGCTGATACGCTTTTGTACTTTGATCCTCGATTTGTATTTTTGTTTCCTGCCGCAGGAACCGGCGGGGAATTAACATGACAATCAAAATGCCGGTAAAACAACTGCCAGCAATTTGTGCTAATGGCAAGGGGAATATCCAGGCCAGAGCAAGTGAGCTCAACGCCAGCATAATACAGAGCTTATCACGATTCGCGACACTGAATATTCTCAAAAGCAGTCCAACAAGAATTGTTAACAGTAACACAATCCAGGAGATAATCTTTGCCTGATCTGTATTAGATGTTTTCAGAATACCATACTTCAGCGGAAATAATACGATTGCATTCCAGCGAGACTCGGTACTTTCAGCAGGCCCCTGGTCTTTCCCCAGTACACCGAAGAATCTGCGAGTCAGTGATCCCTCAGAAATCGCCTGCTGCAGCACCATATCATCAGGACCACTTAAGAGTCTGATTCCTTCCGGTAGTGTAAAATTCCAGTCTGTTTCCAAGACTCGTTGATTGATTTGAGGAAACGGGATCTGGCGTGTCGCACTCAGCCCATCAGTTGCCGACGAAGTCTGATACTGTATCGTAATTCGATACGAATCCAACTGATCGAAGAGAGGAACTAGAAAATGGTTTTCTGCTTCAATCGGAGTGACGCGTTGCTGATTGACGGCTGTTGAAATCAGTTTGACATCAGACGGAAAATGAAACAAAACTTTATCATCGAATGTTTTTGATAAATCGAGGTCTATTGTTGCCTGATGCACATCAGGCTCTCCATTTCCGTGACCGAACTTTGTATCAACAACAATCGTTGCTGTGCCTTGTTCTAAACCAGCGCCAGATAAATCGGCCGCGCGTGTAATTGTTAATGAGACAGAAGGACCGTCGTAATCCCATTTATAGTTTCGCTGACTGCGTTTCAATCGTGTGCTGCTTGTAGAATCAGACATTGCGGACAAGCCGTCTGTCTTGATACGTAAATTCAATTCATCTGAATTTAAAACACGTACCACTCCGCGAAATGGCTTTGCCTGAGGTGCATAAACCAACGAAGCTCTGAAATTTTTTCGGAAGGGTCGACTACGCTCTCCACGAATTTCAATTTCACTAAAAATCGGTGCCTCAAAGGATAATTCCCATAGTTCGCCCGATTGAGGAAGCTGCCACTTCTGATGTTCTGAAGCCGGCAGTTTTCGACTGGTCAGTTTTGACTGTACACTGCTTTCGGTAGGCAGCGTCCACTCCACCGGTTCCCCCGCTTGTAAGAGATAGACGAGCACACGTTGAATCGCCCCTCTGACAGGCACACCATTCAAAATATAATTTTCCTGGATCAGGTCATCGTTGATCGCGATAAATGTGCTGGCAGTGACCTGAAGTGTCTGTTCCATTTTAGATAAATTGATCGCCCCCCATCTCGAACCAGAATACGGGGAAAGGTGAAAATAACGTGACAGATTTGAACCCGTGCCAACTGAATCGACAACTGGATAATTCCAGTTTTTCGGAAGTTCGCTGGCTGTAATTTCATCGACTTCTTTATCAGGCTCAAACAGCAAGCCGACATCTGAACTCGCTGTTAATTCTAAAATTCGATCAACATTGTCACACCCCAATGGTCTGACACCAAACAAGTCGATCGACCGTTTTAAGACAGGAACCAGTCGCTTGGCCTGGATCTCAAGTGAGTAGGGAGTCTCGGGAGAAACTGAAATTGGAAGTCGGGCACTTAACTTCTGTTGTCGACCACTCTGCTCTACATCCCAGACCAGATCACCAGAATTATTCTTAGCAGTCAGACTGTTGACCTGAGTAATTTCCCAACCTGCTGGAATCATTGCTTCCAGGCGATAGGTCGTTCCTGCAGCCGAAGCCCAATGAATCCGTGATCTTAAATTCCAGACTTTATCTTCGACCTGAATCAAACTATGTACTCTGGCGGAAAGGTTTAAATCTGGTAAAGCCAGGCGATACTGCAAGCGTGCATCAGGAGTATATTGCTTGAAGTCGTATGACTCTCCCTGCTCTTCTTGAATCAGCACTCCTGTCTGTCGCAAATCGGTTGAATTGATCGCATGTGTCTGTAATGGTGAGGATATATCAAGATGTACCGTCCCGCCCAGAAAATGGGCCTGTTTTAATTTCAGTCGAGGGATGGTCACATCTCCCTCCAGAGACGGTGATGCCAGTGCACGAATCGTTAAGGGACGGCTGATTCCCACTAGAGGATCAATGAGATCTACTGTGATCAGATTCCGGCCTTTCTGCTGTTTCACCCCAAATGGTAAAGCCAGATCATTTCCCAGAGTCACTGAATAAATTTCATATTCCGGGGGCGCTAGAAATTCCAGTTTGTGGATAGGGCGATTCAATACTTCAACCTGAAAGTCTTCCCGAAGCCTTAAACCATCTTCCCGGATGCCGACCTGAGCAAATTGATGATACAGAATTTGTGTCGGCGCCTGTTTCTGTTTCTCTCTCTGATAAATGACGGCTTGAAACTCGGACTGCCCGCCGAGTTCGATCTCCCATAAATCATAATCACGCAGATCCGATTTGGATGGCCCTGAAACATAGCCCGCTGATGTAGTCAGAACCATTCCCCGAGGTACATTCAGTTGAATACGCGAGACCACAGTTTCGGGTAACTGAAAAGTAAACTCCGTTCGCTGAGGCAGTCGTCGGCCTTTTAAGCTCCACTTCCCGTTCAGAGAATCGCCAAAATGATCGACAAGCAGCAATGTTTGTCTATCTGGAGCTAGCCCCCAGACTGCATCCTGCTTACCCCACTTCAATTCATGAATCGCCAGATTCAGTTTTGACAGATTAATAAAACCTGGCTCATTTTGGGAGCAATGCAGAGTATAGTCCAGCCGACCATCGACCAGGTGATCACCTTTCAGTGTCGCTATATAAGTAGCATCCTGAATCCAGGAATTCGGGGGAGTATTTTTTTTTAACAGCGCGGCAGCTTTGAGTGATTGATATTTCTTTAAAGGAACAGGATACCAATTCCCCTCAGGCCATTGAGATGGATCACGACCTGAAACGGTGATTTCTTTGATTCGCAATGAAGGAGAAAGATTCACCACGCTGTTATCCGCAGCCGAGAGACTTCTGAAGCTCAAGCAGCAGAAAACACCTACAATGATCAAACAGATCGCTTTGCAGGTAGATCGCTGTCGACTTTTGAAACCGGGAGTCACTCTCATCGGCTGGCTCCGGCTTCTGACGAAGAGACCGGATTATCAACAACTTCCGATCCAGGCCTGACAGCCGTAATGTCCTCCGGATCCACTTCTGAAGGTCGAATACGATCGGAATATGAAGGGGGAGGAATAAAATCACTGGGTGCTGAAAGCGATAACATTTTTGATTCGCGTCGCTTTCGCGAAGTCCCATTAATCAGTGCTGCGACAACAGCCAGAAGTAATCCAAAGACGGCGGGCTGCAACAGAACTTCCACCGGGGCAGCATACCATAGAGCAACAGTCGAAACAGCAGTCATCATGACCAACAGAATCAGTGCGCTTCTCAGAGCTGAGATACTCATTAAAATAAATCCCAGCAATAAGGCAGTCCCGGCACCAATAAACACAATCATAGAACGAGAGAGCGCATGAAACTGTAACGAAGTAGCGGGCCCGATCCGATAGAATTGATAGTCGTTTACACCCATAAAATCAGTCCGTTGGGGCGGCGTATTCTTCATGGCCACAGGGATTTCTTCCTGACCTGAAAACAGTCGCGACCAGAAGACTCCCTGATGTTCCCAACGAAACTGGGGAGTGTACCCAAGTGGAATCGTAAAGAGGTGTTCGCTATTAGGCAGGCTGACTTTCCACATGGTTTTTTCGACCCAGAGATTATCGGAAAATTCCGCAGCACCAACTGTCAAAGGGCTGAACTGAGAATCGCGCTGGTGTCTGTTCGAACTATAATCAATCGTCAGGATATTCGAAGCCAGTTCTTTATTTTTTACAACTGGCAAACTAAGCTGGTATTCCTGAGCACTCCCCTGAACCAGATTCGCCTTAACCGGTTGATCGTTCCACCAGATCTCATCGATTTTGATGCCCGAGTTTTCTGGCATACGGAACGAAATTGTTCGCGGTGATACCGGAAACTGATATTGTGCACGTGCCTGATAAGAGCCAGCCAAATCGATGCTGCAATCAATCCATGCCTGATTGATCGAGTACGATAAGAGGGACCCTGATTCACTTTTTTTGAATTTGAGATGAATATCAGCTTTGGGATCCACAGCACGCCAGAAGGCATTATTATTCATGGCCAATTGTTGCTGCCAGGCTGCATCCATACTTTCGACTTCGAGTGACTGTGCCTCTTCGTCGTTCATAATCAAAAGTTCAAACTGGCTCTCTGAAAATGCCATATCATCAGAACGAATCAATGGAACGTAGATTTCCGACTGAGAAGCTTGTGGTAATAAGTAGACTGCCGTGATTTTGACTGACCCAAGCTTTTTGGTGCGCAAAGAAAGCCGGGCATTCTGGATTGGATCGGTTTCATCCGAAGTCCAGGTTGGAACAAGCGGATTCTGCTCATCGTCCAGATAAAAATTAACACGATTTTTCAGCGACAAAGGCACCAGCAATCGAATTTCAGAGAGTGGTTCATATTCAATCTGATATTGTATTTCCTGCTCAACCCGGGTTGTAGAACTATCCATTTCTAATAAAGCGATACTGGTGGCTGTAATTTCCTGGTTATGAATTGAAACGACAGCAGAAAAATCATTCACTCCCGGCTGAATCTGGATCATATTCTTTCGCAGAACCTGAACTTCTGCTGGTAGCTTGAACTGGTCCAGTTGTACTAATGGCGTTGACAACACCTGCGTTTTCGGCGCAGGGGTCAGATCCGTTACGACATTCGTATCATTCGCAAGTACCAGTGAAGTAGCTGACAGGCTGGGAGCTTCAATTTCGGGAAGCGAAAATTGAAATGGTTCCTGGTCTGCAATCACAGGACGCCGGGCACGAAATGAAATTTCGAATTCTCCCTTGGAACGTTTCAACAGATGAATTTTAATTCTGTCAGGTTGAGACTGATCTACTTCAATCGCTTCCGTCAAAGAAGGTTCCTGCATCAATTCCAGTTCCCAGCCTTCTTCATTTCGATGAGGCCAGTTGAACGAAACTTGATCCAGCGCACCTTGAAAGACGTTGATTTTCACCCGTGCTTCCAGTTCTGCCCGGTTCCCAAACATCTGCACCAGATAAAATGGCTTGGCAGAGAAGTACGGCTTGACTCGTTCAATATTCAGCGGAAGTTGAAATGGCTGTTTCAGAAAGCGATATGAGCTATCCAGGTCTTTTTGGTTAGCTTTAATCTGGTAGACAAACCGATTTTGTCCTTCAGTGCGAAAGATGCGATAACCATCCAGCGCCTGAATATCAATCAAACCTGTTTGTCGTTTGGCTCGATTCACATCAAAGCCATCGATCAGAAAATGCCCGCTCTGCTCTGGAAACTCTGCCTCCAGAGTCCAATGCAATTCAATTGGCCCTACCGTGGGTTCAATCAGCGAGACGTCTACCAGGTTATCTTTCGCCACTTGATGACTCTTGTAACCATCACATTTTATATCCAATAATCGAAAAGCCTCGGGCAACTGAACCTGTACTGTCTGGAAACTACCCGTCAATGCTTTGATTGACTGGTTTGCATTGAGAAGAACTGAGTCTGATGTAAAATCGGTTGTGATCAGTGTCTCGACCTGTAATACGGTTTCGACTTTCTTCTCATCAGGAATCGGTTGCCACGACAGATCGAGCTGCTCTCCCAGCCCAAACAGTTCAACTCGACTCTGTTCATCCGAAATGGCCTGCTTCGAGACGGCGACTCCACTGGGAACTTCCAGACTGATTTGGGACAAAGGAACGGTCAGTTGTAAATTACTCACGGCGGTTTGCGGCAGCAGCAATTGCAGACGCCGTGAGGGCAGCTGCTGTTTGAGTGAAATACTTAACGTCAGATTCAGCTCATGTGTTCCCTTACCACGAAACCACCACAGGTAACCATCCGTACGATTAAAACCGCCCGGGCTGGATTCGCCTGCACCAGTATAGCTGGTTTTGAGGAAGATTGATTCATTCAGTTTGATTGGAACACGAATCCATTTTTTTTCTTCATTGATTAGCACAACAATCCGGGCATCAAGAATGGCACGATCGTCTTTGATTGTACCTGTCAATGAAACGGAAGAGACCGCGTAGTCGGGTGATTGTTCCACCTGCTCAGTCTGTTTCTGTTTTAAATATTCAAGTATCTGATCCAGTTTGAGATTGGGCAGAGGAACATATTGGCCATCGGCTCCTTTGAAGTAGACTTCCCGTTGGCCTGACGTTTTTGAGGACTCATCTGTAATCAGTCTGGATGGGTCCGAACTGGAATCAGACTTTGCAGACTCGTTACCACGTTGGGGCTGGCTGGCAGAATTCAGAAGTCTGGCTCCTAAATCTGTTTTGGGGTCGCTCTGTTTCTCGCTGGTCCGCTCACCTGACTGTTGTTGTGCGTAAACGTTGTCAGACATACGCTCCACGCAGAAGAACAGCAGTAAAGGCAGTCCCCATAGGACAAAAACAAAACGAGAAAGATATGACATAATCGCAATTTGATCCCATATTGCGGGAACCGGAAAACTCAATATCAATTTAACTCTTTGACATGAAAGGAGCTAAATTGGTTCCATAACCGAGGAATTCTCCCACGTGGCTAGACCGAAGCGCCCTTGCAAACAGTGTTCACGCGTATCAACACCGTATAAGAAAAGAATGCTATTCGGTCCTTATATCATACGTCGCTTTTCGGGCACATTAAAGAAGGAATCTCAAAGCTGACTAAAAAAGCGGCCCGGCTAACAACGTTTGCAGTTCTGAATGAATATTTGTTCCATTTGTCGCTAAAATACTCGGCGTTTCAATGGTAAATGAGGCATCTTCAATCGAGGTCACCACCCCACCCGCTTCTCTGCAAATCAGTACGCCGGCCGCCATGTCCCAAGGTTTTAAGTTACTGGACCAGTATCCTTCCATCCGCCCTGCCGAGACGTAGCACAAATTGAGTGCCGCTGAGCCGGTTCGCTGTAATGTTTGTGCTTCGGGCAACACGCGTAAGAATCGATCGACGGCAACATCCTGGCCTGTTGTACTAACGGGTAAACTGGCAACGACCATTGCCTGATCAAGAGACGGAATACGGGAAGTGTTAATTGGTTTTCCATTCAACAGTGCTCCTTGCCCACGAAAGGCGGAAAACATTTCATCGCGATTCGGATCGTATACCACTCCCAGAACCAACTCTCCCTCGTGCTCCAACCCTATCGATACGCAGTAGTAAGGAAAACCATGTACATAATTCGAAGTACCATCCAAAGGATCGATGACCCACCGATAGTCTGATTCTCCTTCCGCGTGAGTCAAACCTTCTTCACCAAGCATATGATGATCTGGAAATCGCTCGCTGATGTGTTTCACAATTGCGGTCTGTGACGCGAAATCGGCATCCGTTACCAGGTCCGATCTTCCTTTCTCTGAAACGCGAAACTCGTCGACCCAGTCCAAGAGGCATTTTGCGCCCAACCGCGCGGCAGTTTCCGCAGCTTCAATCAGATCAGTGGAATTCAATGTTCAACCTTCCATGCAACACATTTTGAACTCAGTCTTCTGAGCACTTCGTATCATGTCCAGAATATTATTTTGGCAGGGGACTCAGAACCAGAGAAAATCCCCAGGATTTCATCCGATTATCGTGATCATGAAGAATAATCGAATTAATGTCATTCTATGAATCATGCCGCGGCTCGTGAACCGTCAACGTCTGGAATTCATCATTCTTTTATAGTCTTGCTGAGCCGCATTACGCCAACGGCTTACTGCCTCTGAGGCTTCAGACTCCCAGCAATAGCAACTGGTTGCGCAGGAACGCTCACCTGTGTCTCATGATGAACGCTCCCGAAACTTTGCTCAATATATCTCAGCAGACTCACCTGAGATCGGTTTATAGCAATTATGGTCGTTCTCTGGTTTCTAGGCAAAAGAATGATTCTATCAATCACATTGATCAACGTTGCTTATTCAAAACAGCGAAGCCAGTCAAGGTGTGGATTTTTTTCAGATTGAAAGTATCAGGTTGGAAACATGAGGTATATTTTCAACATCTAGTATCAGGTTCAGAAATGTTTTTCTAAGAACCTTATCTGCCTTGTTCGGTAGAAATTTCCTAACCAGACAAATTGATTGAAAAGATAACAAATGGATTTTCCGCTCACAGAACTCTCGCTTTACGTCATGGCAATCAGCGTCGGGATCTTTACGGTCATCGCTGCGATTACGGATTACAAAGCCAGAAAAATCTATAACGTTCTGACAGTTCCCTTCTTTGTCTTAGGCATTATTTATCAATCCGTTTTCAACGGTTGGGAAGGTCTGATGTATGGAGGTCTCGGTTTCCTGGCTGGTTTTGGTTCATTTTTCCTGATCTGGATGGCAGGCAGTGGTGCTGCGGGAGACGTCAAAATGATGGGGGCACTCTCTGTCTGGCTGGGCTTTAAAGCCACACTGGCCGTCATGATTGTAGGCACACTCTTTGTACTGGTTGGCTCATTCATGATCCTGTTCTGGAGTGTCATCAGACGCGGTGCACGAAAAACAAAAGAAACATATCTGGCAACGGGTAAGACCTTAAAAGGCAAGAAGAAAAAATACAAAGCAGAAACCATGGAACAAAAACAGAAACGCGGTCTGATGCCATTTGCACTTCCCGTGGTATTGGCGACTTGGAGTGTGACTACCTGGATGGTGGTGAAATCCATCGTATTGCAGTAATGGATGTAGAACAAAACATATAAGTATCAGGAAATCGATGAAAGTATTTCTGCCGTGAATGTAAAACGAATTCAAAAGAATCAGAAACGAACAGCTCGCAAGGGGTTCCTGAGCATGGAACTGGCCTTGGTACTACCGATCTTCGGTATTGTTCTGTTTGCCCTTTTGGAGTTTACGCTCCTGTTTTACGCACGCGCAGATGTCGTCGAAGCCAGTCGGATTGGTGCTCGTCTGGCAACGCTGCCAGGTGTGACCCAGGAAAATGTGGAACAGGAAGTATTGAAGATTCTGCCTCCCCAACTGGGACAAGGGGCTGTTGTGAAAGCGGATCTGGGAGAAAACTCAGGAGATCTTGTCATGGTGGCTGTCAGCATCCCCATGACATTGGCTTCCCCCAATCTGCTCTGGCCAATTGGCTATGACATCAAAGGACAAAAATTGTATTCAGAAACCAGGATGATTAAAGAGTAAATCTCAACTGGTTTGATTTGGAAATAATCGTGTAGCCCTCCGACGATTTAACAGGAGGGAATGTTGGAAGTCAGGTTGAACTCCTGCTTCATCAAGTTACGGGAGATTGATCCGGTGAAAAGTCTGACCCCTGCAAAAGTATCACTGTTGATGTTTGGCGTCTTCGGCATACTGATTGCAGCTTATATCGGAAAAAGATTATTGGCGGGAAAAGAAGAAGCTCCGCCGGTTGCGACACGAAACATTCCTATGGCGATTAGTGAATTGGAACCAGGTACACTGGTCACCGAAGAGCACCTGGGACTGGGACCGATTGCAATCAAAAATTTGAAACCGGAAATGATGACATCGAATCGAGTCATTGTCGGCCGAATCGTGAAAGAACGAATTCCGGCTGCGACTCCCATCTCGACCAGCCAACTCTATCCTGCCGGTGAAACACCACCAATTGAAGTCGAGCCCGGAATGCGAGCCATCTCGGTACCGCTTGAATCCTCAGTCGATCTTGTTGATGGATTGATTAAGCCGGGGGAATATGTCGACGTTCACATGACCCCCACGGGTATGAACAACGACAAACGCTTGAATGGTGGGATGACGTTAACCTTATTCAAAGGGGTTCGTGTTATCGCCATTAACCGCAGCTACACACAAAACAGCAGCTCCCGGCGAGGCACCAATGTGACTCTCGAATTAACCCCGGAACAAGCCAATATCATGATTCTCGCCCGTGACCGTGGCGAGATCACAATGAGTTACACCCCTGAAGGAAAAGGAAACGGTGGGGTCGCGATCAACAATGCAGACAAAGCGACGTTATATGAAATCCTGGGATTGAAAACACCGGAAAAGCCCAAAGAGGAAGAACCTCCTAAACCCTTTGTTATCGAAGGCTACTACGGTTCCAGTCGCAGCGTTAACCAGTTTGACAGGAACGGCGTACGAATTGGTGATTATAACAACTTCAATCGTGGTGGAAGCCGTGCCTTTAATTCAGGTGGATATCTCAATCCAAACTGGGGGCGTGGCAGTGGCTATGACAGCGACAGTGGCTCCATCAGTGCCCCCGTTCGTCCGACACCAGGTGCCCCTGGGAGTGCTGGACCATCCGCACAACGAGGCTCGCAAAGTAGCCCGAACGTTCAGAGCTTTCCTGATCGGCAACAAGGTCCCGTCGCCAGTTCCTATTCAAATAATCGGCCTGCAGGACGGTAGTTGACAACCTTGTTAATGCCTGCTTCCAGGATTTCTGCCATAGTTCTTCAAGAGACGAATACCGAAATTCACAGTCATGAAACGTTACACGCGAACCCAAATCACGAAACCACAGCACGTCGGTCGACGAGGAGTGATCACTCCTCTTGCTGCGATGGTGCTGCTGGCTGTCATGGTGGGGATTGCACTGATTGTGAATCGACTGTGGCTCGATGCTGCAACCTTGGAAGTCACGACGTGTGTTGAGACCGCGGTGCTAGCAGCCGGTCACGAACTGGCAGCAGATGAATTACTGAAGGAAAAGCCGGATTATCAGATGCTCATGCAACGGGCGGAAACATCGGCAAACCGCGCGTTGAAATTGAATACCGTCGCCGGGCAACGCATCGGAATAGAACTGACGAAAGATGACAATCTCCTGTTTGGGAAAATTGTCCCCGTGGCTGAGACCGGTGAAAGACGGTTCTTACAAACCGATCATGAGCCACTGAGTGTGCAAATCAAAACCGATCACACCAGCCGCATCAATAATCCCGTAGCAGAATTAATGTCTGAAGTTACCCGGACCAATCTGGGAACTCCTGGAACACAGATCGAAGCATCTCTCGATAATCACGTCGTCGGCATCCGCCCTTTTGAAAATGTGGCAGTTCCTGCGTTTCCTCTGGCAATTCTGAAAGATGACCCAACGGGAAAACACACTGAAACCTGGGAACTCCAGATCGTTCAAAAAAAAGGAAACGATGAATACCAATTCGACCCAAAGACCGGCAAAGTCACTCGTGGCTCGGATGGTATCCCTGAAATCAAGCTGACGGGAAAACCACGACGGGGAGATATTTCTGATGCCAATATGCAGATTCTTGATTTTAGCTCAGAGTTCCATTCCGAAGCGGTTGTAAGGCAGATTTTAACTGGCCTCACAAAAAAGGACCTGAAACAGTTCCACGGAGAACTTCTGTTTGAAGCACAACTCGTTCAACTTAAATGTAGTCCGAATATTGAAAATGAGGAGCAGGACGCATTTCAAGATATGCTCGGCCAGTGCCGCATCTGTTTTCTGTATACCAAAGTGAAAGCCACACCAAAATCATATAACGGCACTGCAGATTGTTCAAACATCGTGGCAGGTCGAATCATGGCCATCCAGCGGCTTGAGAATCAGGCATGTGAAATGATTCTGCAGCCCGGTGTGATTACCTCACGCGCGGTCGTGCTGGCGAAACCAGAGCCAGTGGACAACGAAAACGAGTCTGCATCGAATACGGAATCCTCGGCAGACGACAAAAAACAACCTATCAACAAATATATTTACAAGCTTTATCTGACCCAATAAGGGTGGAGATGACACATGGTACTACAAAGCGAAACCAGGGCAGCTAATTCAACCGTTGATGCCAAAAAAGCCTTTCAGAGGTTAAAAACGCAACTGCATCATCAGATGGTTGATGCGATTGACTATTCCAAAGCAGGTGAACTTCCGGAAGAGGAACTGCGTGGAAAACTACGTGGTCTGGCTGAACATCTTTGTATGCAGCAGGAAATCAATCTCGATCATGAAAACCGTGAAATCATGGTTCGCGAAATCCTGGACGAGATCTACGGTTTTGGTCCACTGGAACCTTTAATGAGCGATCCTGAAATCAGCGATGTGCTGGTAAATGGTGCCGACCGGGTTTTTGTGGAGCGGAATGGAGTGCTGGAAGAAACCGACATCAGTTTTGCGGATGATGCCCATCTGATCCAATTAATTCACCGATTGGTTGGACGCGCCGGACGACGTATTGACGAAGTTTCTCCAATGGTCGACGCCAAGCTTCCCGATGGCTCTCGTCTTAACGCAGTGATTCCTCCATTGGCTCTGAAAGGGCCTACCCTTTCCATTCGCCGTTTCCGTTCACAGGCACTGTTATTTGACGACATGGTGCAGATGGGATCATTGGCTCCCGACATGGCAAAATTCCTGGAAATGGCCGTTCACGGACGGCTCAATATCCTGATCAGTGGTGGTACCGGTGCTGGTAAAACGACACTGTTGAATAACCTCAGCCGTTATATTTCCGGCAAAGAGCGAATCGTCACTATCGAACAAACCTCAGAACTTCAGCTCCAGCAACCCGATGTGGTGTCTCTGGAAGCCCGCCCTTCCAACATTGAAGGTCAGGGAGAAATCAATCAGCGTGATCTGTTAAAAAACAGTCTGCGAATGCGTCCTGACCGAATTATCGTCGGCGAATCGCGTGGCGGTGAAGTATTGGAAATGCTGCAGGCGATGAATACCGGTCACGATGGTTCGATGAGTACTGTTCACGCGAACGATACCCGTGACGCATTAGACCGATTGGAATTGATGATCGCTCTTTCGGGTGCGGAACTTCCCAACTCAATTGCCCGGCGTTATATCGCTTCGGCCGTGCACCTGCTGGTACACATCACCCGTCTACCCAATGGTGAGCGAAAAGTGATGCGTATTTCTGAACTGATCGGCTTCCAGAACGGCGAATACATGGTGGAAGACCTGTTCGTCTATCGAATTACCAGCGTTGATCCGGATGGTCATGTCAACGGTGCCTTTTATGCAACCGGACATCACCCTGTTGCGATGAACTGGTTAACTCAAACAAACTTTAATGACTGCGAAGATCTGTTTCATGCCCGTGAATTAGAGCTAACGGACCGTCAATCTGATAAGCAGGATGGACAGGAGATTTAACTATGGCTACAGACGCCACAATGAATTCAATCAATCCTGCAGATGATTTTTCAGAAATCTTGCGGGATCGAAATAAATATGCTGTCTCTGATTCAAATCAGATCGGTAACCGTGTGAATGGGGGATTCGATGAATTGATCATCCATTCCGGAGTCGATGCGAATCCGGCCGTGATTCTATTTTTCTGCCTGCTAAGCGCGATTCTGTTCGGTGGTCTTATTTTTGTGTTACAGGAAAATTTCCTGTCCACGTCGCTGGCATTTATGGTGGGAGGAATGGCTCCCATCGGTTATCTGATTTACCTTCGCAGCCGACGCCAGAAAAGAATCAACGAACAACTCTCCGATATGATTGACGAATTGGCGCGTGCCGCCAAGACAGGACGCAGTTTGACTCACTGTTTCATCAATGTGTCAGAAAAAACGCCTGCCCCATTAGGAAACGAACTCAAAGAATCTGCCCGGCGACTGGAAATGGGTGTCTCCATGAAAGCGGCTCTGGATGGGCTTTATGAAAGGACGGGCGTTGCTAGTTTGAACATTCTTTCTATGGCGTTGATCGTGCATCAGGAAACCGGGGGAGACCTGGTGAAAGTACTCGAGCGACTGGCACGAACAATCCGTGACCGTATGTTGTTTTTGGGGCGTCTCCGCACTGCGACCGCGGGTAGCCGTGCTACTGCAGTACTGATGATTTTACTTCCCCCTTTGATTCTGGGCTTCTTCGTCTTACGTGATCCCACTTATTTAACGACCTTGATGGCATCATCATGGGGACGGGGGGCGACGTTTACCGCTATTGCATTACAAGTCATTGGATCTTTATGGGTTCTGCGAGTTTTGAAAACAAGTCAACGTACCTGATCCAACACAATAAATATTCAGACCTGCCATAAATTGGCGAGGGCAACCTTATGTTTACACCAACATCAATTACAATTTTTTATGCCGCCTGTGGTGTTATCGTTCTGTGGATGTTATATCGCATCATTCGTAAACGAAATCAACGTCCTGTCGAGCACGAACATGAACGCGTTAAACCAGAGGCTGAAACGATTTCGCTGGAACATTCTGTCTCTTCGTCAGTTTCAACTCCCCCTTCCTGGGAAAAACGACAACTATTCTCTGCAGGAGACTCAACAAATCAAAACGCGGGGCACAAATTGCCGCCGATTGAGGCTGGCGATGTTCCAGCGATGGGAACTGATGATTATGTATTCGGGTCGGCGACCCCTGCTCTGGCTGAAATGATGCCGGAGTCGGATGGCCGACGTCTACAAACCAAAAAAGAACTTCAGGCTGCCGGCTATTATCAGCCCCACGCCCTCCAGAACTTTTCGGCGATTCGCTATCTGTCGATTCTGGGAACCCTGCTCTTTTTTGGTACGATCTTACTTCTCGCCCCGGAACGCTTTGAAATCCCGATTCTGATTTCAATGCTTCTGGTCCCAATTCTCGTCTGGGCAGTTCCCTTCCTGTTTATCACCAGCAAAGCTTCAGACCGAAGAAGTGAAATCGAACAGGGGATTCCAGACATGCTGGACATGCTGAATATGTGTGTCTCGCAGGGGATGACTGTTCCGCATGCTTTAAAGAAAGTCGTTGGCGAACTGGCAAAAGTTTATCCTGCTCTCGCCCAGGAAATCCGTATCGTGATTGAGCAATCATCAATCGGAACATTTTCGCAGGCGCTGTCAAATTTCAGTAACCGGATTGATGTTCCGGAAGTGCATTCCTTTGCCTCGTTGTTGATACAGACCGATCAAATGGGAACTAATGTAACGTCGGCTTTGCAGGAATACAGTGATAATATGCGTGAAAGTCTGTCACAACGGGCAGACGAAAAAGCGAATAAAGCGACATTCAAACTGCTGTTTCCGACAGTACTCTGTCTGATGCCGGCCATTTATATATTTCTACTCGGACCGGCAATTGTAGAGCTCTCTGACTTCTTCCACTCCGGCGGAAGCGACAGTCTGAACAGCACAACAGACTTGTTCCAGCAGGTGGGTACTCCACAATAATCCGCTTGATCTATGGAACACAAAAAAACGTCCTGACAGTTATGGTACTGCCAGGACGTTTTTTTATCATGATCCGATGTCATTTAAAGTAACGGCAGTTCCCAGGCTTTCCGGTATTCGCGTCCCAGTAATGAGTTTGCCAGTTCATTCCCGACCACGCGGTTTTGCGTGGGGTCGAATTGAATCTCTCGACCAGCCCGGTAGGCAACATTCCCCAAGTGACACAATGCACTGGAAGTGTGGCCAATCTCGATATCAGACGTTGGCTTGTTGCGTGTCTTGATACAATCAATAAAGTTCCGATGGTGCGTCGTTGCCTGATCGCTGGTTCCGGAAGTGACTGCCTCTTTCTGGTCGTAGACCTTCCAGCCTCCCCGGTCAACAATCAATGTACCCTTATCCCCATAAAAGGCGGCTGCAGCATTGCGACCTTCCATGCCATGCGTGCTCCAGAGGCGGTGTTCCCAGACAATCGTCTTTCCGGGATAATTATATTGAACCATCTGGGTATCCGGAGTTTCCTGATCATCGTCGAAGAAATATTTTCCGCCTGAGGCAGAGATGCGCTCCGGCAAATCGACATCAAGGCCCCAGCGTGCAATATCCAGCATATGCACGCCCCAGTTTCCCATTTCACCTGTCCCATAATCCCAGAACCAGTGCCAGTTATAATGAAACCGGTTTGGATTAAATGGACGGTTGGCGGCGGGACCCAGCCAGAGATCATAATTGACTCCTGCAGGAACTGCTGTATTTTTCTTTTTCCCGATAGATTTTCGTCGGTGAATAATCCAGGCTTTAGCCAGTTTGACCTCACCCAATTTTCCACTCTTTACGAAATCAACGGCTGACTGAAAATGAGCGCCGCTTCGTTGATGGATTCCGGATTGCACCACACGCTGATGCTTTCTGGCGGCTTCAACAATTCTCAGGCCTTCCGTCAGATTGTGTGAGACCGGTTTTTCCACGTAGACATCTTTGCCGGCCTGACACGCCATAATCGCCATCAGAGCATGCCAATGATCGGGTGTCGCGATGACGACCCCATCAATTTCCGGATCATCCAGAACCCGCCGAAAGTCGGTGACAAATTGTGGCGCAACCCCCTGACCTTTGTCAATCGATTTGACCGCAGCCGGAGCGACAGATTCATCGACATCACAGATCGTTTTGATACGTACATCGGGAAAACCGGCCATACTGGATGTCAGAAACTTTCCCTGTCCCCGGACACCAATGCCAGCCAGAACCACACGTTCATTGGGTGATGTTTCCGCCTGAGTCATTTCGCTGGTTAGCCCAACCACACCGGCAGCCATTCCTGCTGCCATACCAGCCGCATTCCGCGCACTCCGATCCAGAAACTGGCGACGATTCACATCTCGTTTCAGAAATTCCTCAACGTCCACAAAAAACCTCTTGCTTTAACTCGTTCTCACATGGGAACTTTTGAATTTGTTTCAGATCATGGATTTATTCTGTACAATTGACTGTCTATTATTATAACAGGTAAAAGAGCATTTTATATCCCTTCATCCTATAGAGAATACGCATTTCTGTCACATTTGTGGGCAGTCACTGATGTGTCAGGCGGAAAAACTGGTAGACAAGCTAGAATCCTGCCGTTACTAATAGAGTAGTAACAGCGCGGGACTGTCGTGTGGCAGCCGATTTCCCAGCAAGATAATCATCAAATTAACGCAGACGAAACAAAGAACTTGCAGTATGCCTATCAAATTTCGATGTCAACATTGTGATCAGTTGATGGGAATCTCTCGCTCCAAGGCGGGAGAGGTTGTTGACTGTCCAACCTGCGGCCTATCTGTACGTGTGCCTGGTCTGGATGGAGAGATTGCTCCAATTCCGCAACCGAAACTGGATCTCAAAGATGCCGAATTAACGAACGCACTCGATGAACTGGCAGCCATCGGCGCTAATGTCACTCTCGATAAACAACAGCATGTTGAGCCTGATTCAAACCTGCAACCTGCTGCCCCGGTGAATCCTGCACCACAGATACAGTCTCCGCACGAAGAAGCATTCAAAGCAATTCCCGTCAAATCAGTCAGTCCTGCTGTCGCCCCCCAACAAGTCGAATCAGCGAATCCGATTCAGCATCCTGAAACTCCGGTCGTACCCGTTAGTCAATTACCAGTCGAGCCGGCAAACCAGACCGAGATCAATCACGAAGAAGAATTGTCCAATCTGGCCAGTCTTGCACAAAAGCGTGCTTCGGACGTCCTGGCTGAAAAAAAGAAGAATCGACTGAAACGCTCAGCCAGATACGAACTGCCAACGAGTACCTGGATTATTATCCTGATCACGTTCGCCGCACTGACATTCTCCATCGGCCTATTGGTCGGGCGTAACATGTCGTCGCCCATCGTGCCGACTGTAAATGCAAATCAAAGCTAGACCAGCCTCCGGTCAAGCACAGGAATGTCAGGGGAACCCACGCGGGTTCTGCTCAAAGTAGAGTCTTGACATTCTCGGGAGGCCGACCAAGGATCGCTTTCCGGCCTTGAATGACAATGGGACGTTCTATTAATTTTGGATGTTCTACCATGATCGCGATCGCTTCATCGCGCGTCAGTTCGCGTTCCGCAAGTTTCAACTCGCGATAGATGGCTTCGCCTTTCCGCATTAACTCACCCGGTTCCATCTTTAATTTTTTCAGAATGGAATCCAGTTCTTCCGTAGTAGGAGGTGTCTTCAGATATTCGATCACCTCGGGCTTGATGCCCGCTTCTTCAATCAGCGCCAGCGTTTGTCGGCTCTTGCTACAACGGGGATTATGATAGATTTTCATTTTGCTGTTCTTTTTTCATCCAGCAACGCAGACAGTTGCGCTACAATTTCGGGGAGTTGCGTGTGCAGTTCATAGACGTCCCAACGATCAGAGGGCTTTTGATAAAGTTGCGTTTTCAGCGACTCATCCAAACATGAAGATTCTTCAGAATCTAGAGTTTCCCGATCTTCTCGTAGACAGAGATAATAAAATTCGGCAGTCCGTAATGCAATCGCGCGATCGCTGGCGGCATAAATCACGGGTTCCGAAAGTGTTGTCTGATCATGGAGTATTGTCAGTAAGTTCGATCCTGCACTCGTAATTTTCTCGCGAGCAATACCCGACCAGGATAACAGCGAAACAGGAATATCTGCCGACTGAGAGAGGAATTGCCGCCGCGTTCCCTGTTGCTCATTTTCCGAATCAAAAATCAACAGTGGGACATGCGTCGTTTCTTCAAACAATCCCCAGTTATCCACCTGCCTGACAGGCCCCAGCAATTCAGATCCGCCTCGCGCTGCAGTCACAATCAGCAAAAGTGACTGTGTCTCAGCATACTCCAAAAGTTGATCCAGCAGACGTCCAAACCATTGATCCAACAGTGTGACATACCCGGCATAGACGACTCGTGCCATCTGTCGTTCATGATCTTCCAGTTCAGACCACTCTTCAGGATTGGTAAACAATTCTGCGACAACGGTTACAAGTTCCTGCCAGTCTTCAACATCGAGGTCTGTCTCTGAATCCGAATCTGTTTCTGTAAAGTCTTCGTCGAACTGCTCAAGATCCTCTAAGGTTTCCGCTTCTTCCGAAGGTTCGTCTTCACTCTCTCCCTGATCAAGGACTTCATCCAGGTACAGTGTCGAGAAAAATTCGGGCGCGAGTGGCAGGAGCGGAACGCCTTCAGACCGAATCCAGATAAGTTGGTCTTGGGAACATTCCATCCATTCCGGCAGCCGCTTCAGGGCGGCTTGCATCAGTTGCGCAATCGGCGTGTTGACCTCACTGACCTTAAATCCGTTCTGGCCTGAAACCGTCTCAACCTGATCAAACTGATTGAAATAAGTTTCCTGCGCCCGGGTGATCGCATTCCGCCCGGTTTCACTATCCGATTCCAATAGTAAGGTGGATTGAACCCCCTGCTCCCGCAGATGCTCAAAGAGAGTCGCAACATGCTCATTCGACTGCGTTCCGAAGGCGCGGGGAATCGTTTGACCGGTCCACCACGGGCAGGAATTTTGTGATGAAAGATCATTTGCGAAATGCTGATCAAAAACAACAGAAAGAGAAGCCAGGCGATCGAAATTGGGAGTTTCAATCCACTGATGGCCATAACAGCCCAACATGCAGGAAGGAAGTTGCTCAAAACTGACGACGAATGCTTTTTTCATGGAATTGCTTGTACCACTTATGAACAAAGTGAATCAACCCATTCTTTACATTGCACCGCATACGCGCGGGCATCATCAGCCGTCACAATGCCTTCTGCCTGATGTACGGTAAAAAAGCTGTCATAGCCAACCGCCTGTAGTCCATCGACCACTTTCTGAAAATCAATCCCACGCCCACTCGCGTCCCAATAAGACAACAGCTGGAACGGGCGATCTCCCAGACACCAGGTTTCCAGATGATCCGGACCATCATCGGTGATCACCAGATTCTGCACATAAACATTCATCAGCCAGGGTAGTATCTGTCTCAATGTTGCTTCGCCGTATTCCTGACCACACATCAGCAGACTTGCCGGTTCATAAATCAAACCAACATTGGGACGATCGATCTGCTTGAGAACAGCAACCGATCGTTCGACTTCTTCAAACAGACAAGCAGGATGAAACTGATGCACCAGCTGCATTCCCCGCTCCGCAGCCTGATCCGCGGCCCGTTGCGCATGGACAATATCTGCCTCGGTTTTCAAACAAATACGAACCATGCGGCTGCCCAGAACTTCTGCCACGTGCAGACTGGGTTCAATATTTTTAAGAGCATCGGGCGCCTGGTCGTTATTTTGTGGGATATTTAAGTCGGCAGTGACCATGGAAACCACGAGCCCCGCCTGATCAACAATAGAACGAACCTGTTCCAACTCTTCTTGCGAACTATGCACGCCTGCCACGCTGGCACGCATACACAATGCAGAATATCCCAAGTCGGCAGCGATCGCAGTAATTTCTGAAAAGGGGATGTTTAATTTCGTCTTGCAGGCAGCTTCAGCGATCCTCACTGAAAGTGACAGTTTCATCGTATGGCCTTCAATTCATCTTCGGAATCAATTTGAGGGAGTAACTTGTACTCTACGAGAAACAACGGGAACAGGCAATTTCCCCGCAGCCCATTCTTTAGCAATTTCACTATTGGGATAAGCCGACTCAACTTCCACGTGGTACGTTTGCCAACTGCCTCCTCTGCCGCCACGCATCAATTGATCAGCATTCTTTGCTTTCAGTTTGATTTTCTTGCGAATTCCCACTTCCGGTAAATACCACTCTGCATAGGTGCCCGCATCAGTCTGTACGGTGACATGAAACGTCATCGGACGAAATGGCGAGATGTTCTGTAGCCAGCCTTCAATGCGAGGCGGCGCAAGACGTGAATAGGAGGTTGCCGTCATTTTCACGATGGCCATCTCCTGTTTGTGTTTTTCCAGATGCACAGTTCGATCATCCAAGGGGGGCAATTTCACTTTTTGATCCAGAATTGCTCTCACCAGTTTCACCTTAAACTGGAGATGCAGGGATTCCGGACGAACTTTCATGATTTCGACAAACTCATCATATTGCTCCTTCGGCGTTAATTTTTCGAAGGGCTCTTTTGATGAAATATTTTTTATGTATTCGACATATTCTTTCGGATACTGGGTAACCAGCATCCAATGTAATCCCCAGGCGTGGACGTAGGCATCGCCAGATAAAATACTTCCACTGAAGGCACCATTGTAGGAAACCACATGCCCCCAGTTCAATAATTTAGCGACTCCAGAAAGCAACGCATAATGAGAATTAATTCGATCAGGACTGACATTTATACGATCCCCTTTGCCTTCAAAACCAGTGGCAATGCCTTCCATAAACCAGGACGGAACCGGCGCCAGCCGCTTGGCAACTCCGCGATTGGTTGTCTGCAAATGAATGGCTTCGTGTAACGGCGTTTCAAAAGAACTGCACTCACTCATTCTGAGAATCAGGTTGTTGGAAATATGCGAATAATAGGCGAGTACATTTTCAACTCCTTCTCCGAGCGAAGACGTTTCTTTGGCATATTTTTCAAAATCGTCATCCGACTCGAAAATGAGCATCGCCATCGGAAACTCATATTCCTTCAGATCAATATTCATCTTTCGGGCATAGGTCTCGAAGATGACCTCCACGTTATGCATGAAACGCCCTGCCTTTTCCAGGAACGTTTTAACGCGTAGTTCGGTTCTATCAGAACCATCCAGTGGCGCCGCCAGCACAACGCCAACGACAAACGGCTCCTGTAGATGAAAGCGGAATTTTTCACTACCAAACTTTTTCAACAACCCCTCCGACATCTGCTCGGCAGTCAGCGGTTGCGGTGCTGCTTTGAGAACCCGTTTTTTAATTTTCCCCTGCGGCACCATTTCCAGATAGCCATCTGGTTTCAACAGGCCATGCTGCATCTCTCCACGATATTTCCCCGAACCGTAGAGCGTTGCTTCAATCGTCTCGGTCTTGCCCGACTCATCCACGTATGTGAAGAGGTCAGCCTGAAGATTGGTAATCCCCAAAGTGCAAGTGAAGGTAAAAATCAGCAGGCTTACAATGTATTTGAAAATGCCGTTTCGCATGGTTTTCCTTATGTCGTTAATTCATTATTACCAGATAATGCTAATGGACAGTCTCTGGGCGTTTTTAGTTCGTTTTTATGGGAACCAGTTGCAAGGCATCGACAATGACATGCCCGTTGGTCCCTTTATTGGTAATCACCAGAACTTCCTGTTTTCCTTTTTCAAACGCAAATCTTCCCAGTGAATGATATTCACCTTGATTCGGTTTTTGTCGCTGATTCACCAGAATCGTTTTGGAACCATTGGAATGCTGGACGGTATAGGGGGTATTTGTGGCTCGATTGGAATTAGGTGCGTAATAAACGCGAACGTTGTACAAACCGCTTTCGGGGATGTTCGCGGAAAAAGTGACCTGCATTTCCCCCTTGTTGCTATCGCTATCATGCTGATATCCATACGCAACATAAGGAGTATTCGATGAACTTTTTTTCCAGCCTAACGTCGCTTTGGCATCCCGGTCATCAACTACAATCCCTTTTAGTTGAGCAACGCGAATCGGGGGAACACGTCGCGGACCATTCCAGGCCAGAACCTGTTTATCCTGTAATAGTCGCTTGCGCAGCTGGGGATAGTCAATATCCTGTACAGCTTTGTCCGCATCGATGGCCTGACAGGCGGCTGTCGCCGCGGATTGCCCGAGCACCATGAAGACTGGTTCCATACGAATCGAACCATAGGCGATGTGCGATGCGGCCATCGCGACCGGAACCAGTAGGTTTTCACATTCTGCTTTTTTCGGACGAATCGAACGATAGGAAATCGGATAAGGATGCGGCACCCCCACCTGGACGTCGCCTTCATTCAATGTTTTTCCATTGATGGCATAACGCTGCTGATTGTGCGAGTCCATTGTGTAAGCGGCCATTCCTACGCTGTCTTCCGCTACGATTTCGGACATACAGTTCTTTTCCGTCATCACATATTCCGAAATCATCCGCCGCGCTTCGCGAATGTAAAGCTGGAACGGCCAGCCCTCTGTATCCTGGAATTCGTCTTTGGCCGGCTTCCAGGTCTGAAACTTCTTGCGAACTGCTGCGGGAACCCGAGGGGAATTCGCCAGCGTCCACATAAGTCCCTGCTGGTAGGTTAAATGCTCCTGAATAATCTCCGCACGCTTCTGATAGTCGGCATTTGGATATTCGTAATTCATCCCGATATTATCAGTTGAGATCGCAAAGTTATTATTCGTATCGGTTTTCCGGTTCGGCATCAGGCTGGGTGCCCAGGGAGCACGATGGTCGCCTGCTTCAAAATTTCGCAGCAATAGTTCATAACGCAGTGGATCATAATTGTCGGGTTTCACCCACTCCCGCTGATTTTCTGGAACATCGGTCGTACACATCCGAAAACAGTAAGCCTGCACGCGATGATCGCCTTCGCCATCCTCACCGCCGGGACCTTCCTGCTGGACTCCCGGCAATAAACCACTTTTCGGATCACCGGGGATGACATACGGATCAACTGGTTTGATAAACTGATGATAAACGGCATTTTGAGTTTGAATTCCATTGAGTGTTTCACCATATGTCACATTTGATTCACGTCCGACATGGTAGGATACGCCGGCAACCGCCATCAGGTCACCTTCGTATGTTGCATCTATGAATACCTTACCATTGATGACCAGACCACTTTCCATTTTGATGGAACCGATGCGTGCCCCTTGTTTTTGAACACCCTGCTTCAGGTCCAGACGCTGACGTTTTAAAACCGGCACCGACTCATCATCGAGCATTTTTTCAAATGTTGCTTCGGCTACATGTGGCTCGAACGTCCACATTTCCGCTTCATTACTCTTTTTGCGACGGCTTTGATACTCGGATGCTTTCTGATAGATCCAGGATTCAGGTTGACTGTAATGCGTACCCAATGCGCTGTAAAACTCGCGGGCAATCCCCCCGATCGCCGCCTTATTTCCAATATCCGTCGCCCCCAGGCCTCCGGAAGACAACCCTCCCAGATGGCTTCCCGGCTCGATTAATAACACAGATTTCCCCATTCGTTTTGCCTGAAGGGCCGCGGCTATCCCTCCGGAGGCTCCACCGTAGACGACAACATCATAAGCAGGCTGTACCTGGCTCGGCTTGATTTCCTTCGCATTCACTGTCGTAGTAACGACGAATAACAGAATCATTACTAACGCGGGGCGGACCATTTTCGTATAAACAGAGAGCATTCCCTAAACCTCACTACGATGACGGAGTTAATTAATCGGATGTGAAAAACCAGCTGACATGTTTACATGCCCCTGTTCAGTCCATCATAATCCTTGAACAGGGATTTAAAAACCGGTTCGCCCGAAAACTGTATTTATGCCAGACTTAAATTGTTAATTGTGTAAGCAATACCATTTACGACGATTCCTACATATAATGAAGGATGTTCCTTTTTGGGAACACCCCGTGTATCCGTTCCTCATTCATCCCCCAGACACAGCAGGCATTCATGATATTTGATTTCCTCAATCCGATGATGCTACTCGGCCTGCTGGGGATTTCATTACCCATCCTAGTGCATTTGCTTAGTCGTAAGCGCTACGACATCGTACACTGGGGAGCGATGCAGTTTCTGGAACTGGGTCGACGCACCCGGCGCCGCATTCGTCTGGAAGGCTGGCTGCTGCTGGCTATTCGCATGCTCTTGATTGCACTCATCACGTTTGCGCTCGCGCGTCCCTGGATCTCTGGCGGCTTTTTATCAAAATTTATCTCCACACAATCGCGAGACGTGGTCTTCATTATAGATGGTTCCTACAGTATGGGCTGGGAGGGAGAAGCGACCACGCCGCATTCTGCCGCCATACAATGGATTCACCGTTTTATGGAAGAACTGAACTCGGGAGATACCATTACCGTCATTGATGCCCGCGACCAACCGCGACTCGTGACCGAGTCTCCCACGCATCAGTTCGAACTGGTGCGGGAAAAGTTGAATCAGCTGCCTCCCCCCTCCGGTTCATCCAATCTGGCCAATTCGGTTTCCAAAGCCATTCAGACTCTGAGTACAACATCGAATCTGGAACGGGAAATTATTGTCCTCACGGACGACCAGGCGTTCTGCTGGTCTCCACAAGACACCATTCTCTGGGATCAGGTGAATGACCTGCTGCAGCAATCGGCGGTCCCCATTGATCTATGGGCGACTAATGTCGCAGGAGAAAAGAATCAGGGGGTTCAATCCAATTTACGGGTCGAGAAATTAACCGTCTCCCGTGAGGTCTGTGTGAAAAATCTCCCCGTAAAAATCGCGACCACCATCCGCTACGATGGCCCTGAACCATCGCTGATCTCTCCGGTCTATTTTGAAATCGATGGCCAGCGGATCAATGAAAAAACACAATCAGTGAAAATTGAAAATCATGGCGAATCCGCCATCGAATTCCAGCATCGCTTCGAAGACGAAGGAACCCACGTCGTCAGCGTTGTATTGGAACCGGATCAACTTCCGGGCGATGATCGTTCCGATGCGGCCTTGCATGTCACCAGCGCCCTGCCGGTACTGCTGGTCGATGGCACCCCCAGTTTTGACCCCACACGCAGCGAAGTCTTTTTTGCTAATCTGGCACTCATGGCTCCCACAAATCGTACCCCCTGGATCCAGACGACCATCATTGAAAAAGAACAATTGAATGCCGAGATCTTAAAAAATCAAGCGGTCGTCATTCTGGCTAATGTGGACACCCTCACCGAAACACAAGCGGGCGATTTGATTGACTTTGTCAATCACGAAGGGGGAGGCGTGATGATTGCGCTCGGAGATCAGATCAACCCCGAGCAATATCAAAAACTGTTATTTCACGCGGAAGGCTTGATCCCCGTTGAGCTCAAAGCGAATGAATCGAATCCGGGAATCGACTTTGGCAATTTGATTCAAATCAACTCAGATAGCCTGCAAACTCCCTGGCTCACTCGCTTTCGCGGTGAATACGCCAGCGGCCTGACATCAGCCCGGTTTAACCACTGGTGGGATGTCGAAGTGCTTGATGCAGCCGTTGAACTTCCTGAAGAACAGGCTGAGAAATCGGAGACCAAACCGCGATCAACGCCTGTCAAAATCGCTGAACTGAGTAATGACAAACCGCTGCTGTATTTAATGAACCACGAGCGCGGTCGCGTGTTGCTGCTGACGTCATCACTGGATGCCGACTGGAATAATCTGCCGACCAAACCCGATTATGTTCCCTTTCTGCATGAAGCCGTGTTCGAACTCTCTTCGGGGCGCGTGTTCCGCAACATTAATACTGACGAACCCATCGTCGTCCCGGTACCAGCCAAGACAACAATCGAACAGTTCGAATTTCTTGACCCGAACAACAATCCGGTAATCGGTACGATTGATCCCTCTGCAAACGGGGCAACATTTCAATCTCAAAATACGTCGCTGCCTGGCATCTATGCTCTGAATCCCAAACAAGGCGTGAAAACCGAATTGAAATCTGATCGCTTTGTCGTGAATTTTGACCGCAGTGAATCGGATCTGACGCCACTCACCGAAGCGCAACAGAAAAATTTGAGTGACGATTATCATTTGACATTTTTCAAAACACTCGATGAACTGAAACAGGCGATGTTTTCAGACGTTTCGGAAACGGAATTTTGGAGAGTTTTATTATTGATCTTCCTGCTGCTAATGGTGGGAGAGCTATTTCTGACAAGACGACTGGTACAGGGTGGACATGCCACTCTATCTGATAATAATCCCCCCGATTCTACTATTTAAGATCTTTGCTGACATGAGTGAACGGCACTTCCAGTTTAACAGTTTCGAATTGAGCGGATGGACGATTGTCAGCGTCTGCGCCGTCGTGCTCGCGCTGGTCACCATTGTCCTGCTCTTTCGCTACGAGCGACGGCTGGTTGCGCCTAAAGTAGGAAATATACTGATCGCGCTGCGCGTGACAACACTCATCTTCATTCTGCTCACATTTCTGGAACCGGTACTGACCTGGTCTTTCAATACGGAAAAAACAGGGCGGCTGGTTGTTGCCGTCGATGTCTCCGACAGTATGAACACCCAGGATCGTCATGCCAGTGATCTGGAAAAGCTGCAACTGGCACGAGCGTTGAAAATGATCGGCAACGATCAGATTAACGATCGACTGGATCGCTGGGAAAACGCGTACTCTTTAAAACAGGAACCGCCGTGGGTCGATGAAAGCGAAACGGCTAATCCGGAGAAAAGAGCTCAACTCGGGGCTAGTCGCAAACAGAATCTTGAAGAAATTTTTGCGGAAATTGACAAACTGTCCCGTAAGGAAATTGCACAAAAACTGTTATTGAATCCTGCCAATCCGATTTTGGAGAAACTGCAGCAGCGGGGACAGGTCGACCTCGTCCTGTTTGCCGGCGAGGCGGTTTCGGCTGAGAAAACAACACTGGAAACCGGGCTCGATCAAGTTCCGGATCAGGTCCATATGGGCTTATCTAACCTCTCGCAGGCGCTCAAAGCCTCCACGGGTAGTAGTGAATCCGGAGCCTCACCAATTTCCGGATATATCCTGCTCACAGATGGTCGCGACAACAGCCAGCTCAATCCGGTCTCCACGGCGGAGCAACTGGGGCAAATGCAGGTGCCGGTTTACCCTGTGATTCTGGGTTCTTCGCATCAGCCGAAAGATATTTCGGTTGCTGCCCTCGATTATCCTCAAACGGCATTCAAAGACGACAAACCGTTACTCAAAGCCCGCATTGGTACCAGCGGCTATGAAGGCCAGGAAGTGCGCGTGGTCTTGAAACAGAACGACCGCGAAGTGGCTGTGAAAAATTTTAAGTCTCAGGGCATCAGCAAACTGCTTGAATTTGAACTCAATTCCGGAACACTGGGGCGACAGGAATTCAAAGTCGAAACGAATCTCCTGCCGGGAGAAACCCGCGATGACAACAATGAAAAGAGCTTCGCAATCAATATTGTAGATGATAAATCGCGTGTGTTGCTGGTCGAAGAAACAGCGAGGTGGGAATTCCGGTTTCTGCATAACGCTCTGGAACGTGACAAACGGATTGAGCTGCAGCAGGTTCTGTTTGAGCAACCTTATATGGGGCTCCTGCCGCAGCCATTTTTTCCGAATCAATTATTGATTAAAACCCAACCCGATAACGAACAGCTGAACCTGGAAGAAAAAACCCATCCCTTCGCAGATAAAGACCTGATTATCATCGGCGATGTTTCACCAGAGCATCTGGAAAACTGGGAGCACATCCAGACCTTCGTCGCCGATCAGGGAGGAACACTGGTTTTGCTGGCAGGGAAGAAATATCTGCCTCTGGCACACCAATCTCCAATTCTGAATGAACTGTTGCCGCTCAAAAATCTGAAAGTGGTCGACTGGAACCAGGGAAACTTCAAAGTACCTCCCGCCGAGCGAGGCATGCGGCTGCAACTGACGCCCGAAGGAGAAGCAGAACCGCTGTTCCAGTTTGACGTGAATCCGGCAACCAACCGGGATATCTGGAAACAGCTTCCAGGACACCTCTGGTTCCTGCAGGGAGAATTGAAACCGGGCGCTTCGGTATTGGCTTATGGTATTTCACCGTTCAATGCGCCACTCGATGAAGAGAAAGATGGGGTGATCATTCAACGGCAATACGGTTCCGGAAAAGTGATCTGGATCGGCATCGACAGCACCTGGCGCTGGCGGTATCGAGTAGGAGACCGGTATCACCACCGCTTCTGGGGACAACTGGCGCGCTGGGCTGCCCGCAACAAAGCATCCGCCGGCAATGAATTCGTCAAATTCAGTCTGAGCAAGACTGACATTGATGCCGGAGAAATCACGACTGCGACGGCACGTTGGACCCAGGAATATCTGAACCGATTCCCGGATGTGAAAACCAGCGTGACCATCTCCAAAGCATCCGAGCCAGACAAAGTCATTGCCTCATTTGATCTCAACAGGCAAAAGAACCAACCAGTGATCCATGAAGCAAACCTGCCCTCACTTCCTGCCGGAGAATACCAGCTGAAACTGATCACCTCGCCTGAAGTTGCGGAGGGAAAAGAGATCACGACACCGCTGTTCGTCCATGAAATTAAAACCATTGAACTGGGCAATCTGACTTCGAACCCACAGTTGCTATCGGAAATGGCAAAATCCAGTGGCGGCAAAATGCTGACACCCGGGACTCTCGATCAACTGCTGGATCTATTGCCCAATTTAAGCCAGGAAACGACCAGTCAGGACGAAATTTCTCTCTGGGACCACTGGCTGATTCTGACCCTGATCATGGGGATTCTTACGGTAGAATGGGCGATTCGCAAACTGAATGGCTTGCCTTGACAAGATTTTAGGCTCCAAACGGCTTTTTCAGCACGATTTCACACCAGATCTTGTTACAATATCAGGGTACCCGGTCTGCAAGGGCCGTTCGCCTCAAAATCATTCAACCACCATTTCTGCTGAGACAAACTATGGATGGGCAGTTAGATCATTTTGTTAATGAACTGAAACGTCAGTTGAACCAACTCGATCGTAGAATCCGCTCTCTGGCTCTGCTTCGAGGCATGGGTTTCATTGTACTCGTTCTGATCTGTCTGGTCACGTTGCAGATCAGTCTGGACTTTCTGTTTTCTCTGGGTACGAAGGCGCGGATTGTATTGAGTTCGTTTTCTGTCACGGTACTCGTCGCCTGTGTCTGGTTTGCGATGCTGCGTCGCGTCTTTCATAAAAGAACGCCGGTAGAATTAGCTGCGATTGTAGAAGAATCGCAGTCTGCTCTGAACGAACGGCTGACATCGGTACTGGAATTATCCACCGCACAAAATGAATCCAGTTCGGTTGTGATGCGAGAGCGTCTGGCCAGAGAAACCATTGCTTCGTTGACGACCTTCAATATTTCTGACACAGTCCCCTCTGATCGCGCAATGCGTTTTATCATGAGTGCGGGCATTGCTCTATTGATTTTTTTGACGCCACTGTTGATCTGGCCTGACGCTTATCGTCTGCTACTCTCGCGGAGTGTCATTCCCTGGGGAAATTTCGCGACAGTCAGTTCGCTGTACTTTGACGTACAACCCGGCGATGAAACGGTTGCCCGCGGTGAAGATCTGCAAATTATCGCTATCCCACACTGGCACACCAAACAACCCGGGACAATCGGTGAAGTCTGGATTGAATGGGAAGATGCCAAGGGAGAACAATTTTCGCGACGGATGGATCTGGATCCGGAAGCCGGCCATTACCTGACTCAATTCTCGCGTCTACTGACGGGATTCCAATATAAAATCACGACTGATCGCAGCCGCAGCAAACAATATGCAATCCAAATCGCAGAGCCACCTTCAATTTTAGAGACTCAGTTAACCATCGTTTCGCCTGAATACACCCAGACGAAACAACAGGAAATGACGGTTCTTCCCAGCGAAATCAGTGTCCTCGAACAGAGTCAGCTCACGATCAATCTGACCTTTGATCGCCCTGTTTCAGAAGCAATACTTCAGTACCAGCTTTATACATCTGGTGCGAATCCAGAAGAACGTCCCCCGGTTGAGCAGAAATTGTTTGTTTTGAGTGATGACCTGCTGACCGCCCAATTAGAATTCCCGGTTCACAAAAAGAGTTTTCTGTTTCATATCGCACTCACAGGTCAAGAAGGCAATCTACAGACACAGACATCAGAACATCTGGTCAAAGTGGTGCTTGACCGCGCACCGGAAATTGAACTCTCGATCTATGATCAGCCGGAGTTTTTCAAACCAGAGGACAGCCTGACGGTACCCGTCAAAGTCATTGACGATTTTTCTGTCGAAGAACTGGAAATCCATGTTAAGAAACTGGATGAAAAAGCAACCATCACTAAAGTTCCCGCCGAATTGCTGGGCACCGCTTCCGTGGCCTATGAATTCAAGATTCCACTTACTGACCTGCAGGCACAGCAGGCTGATATTTTCACCTATCGCGTACGTGCAGTCGACAACCGCGAGGTTCCCTCTCCCAATGTGGTCTGGTCGACACCCCGTGTCTTCGGAATTGATAAAAACGCGGAAGAGCAGCTTTCGGCAGGCGTCATTTCCCGCCAGCAAAAATTACGTGATGAACTGAGAAAAATTCAACAGGACTATAAAGAACATCAGCAGAACGTAGATCAAAAGATTGCCGATCTGAAAAAATTAAAAGAGCAGGATCAACTTGCTGCCGGCGATCAGATTGAACTGCAAAAAATGACACAAGAGGAACGCAAGCTCGCCCAGCAACTGGAAAATGTGGCAAATGAGTTTCTGCAACTTCCCCTCTATCAGAAACTGGCAGCACAAACACAAGATGTGGCGCGAACCGATTTCGTTAAGAATCATGACACATTGAAATCTGCGGCGAGCTCAGAAACGGTCAAACAGGCGAAGGCCGACCTGAAACCCGTGCCCCGAGCCATGACCGCTACCGAGAAAAAACTCGAGAATCTTGTTCAACAGTATGAAAAACTGGTGGAACTGGAAAATGATTTACTGAATTTGAACCGACTTGCGGAAGAGACCGACCATCTCGCCGATGACCTGCTGGCATTCAACGATAAACTGGAGTCCACAACTCAGCAACCCCAGGCCAAATCAGACAACAAGCAACCGCAGGCGGGAGAAAAAAATGAGCAAAATCCTCCATCACCAGAACAACAGCAGGATCAGCCTCATCAGAAGCTGACACCGGAAATGGAAAAGGAACTGGCGAATCTGCAAGCGGAACTGAAACACCGCCAGGCCAGCCTCGCGAAGGATCTGGACAAGCTTTTAGAACGCAGACCCGAGTTGGTTGATGCTGCTCGTAACCATCAGCTAAAACAACTCGATTCACTGGTTAATCAAACCTCACAGCTGGTTGAACCCCAACAACAGCTGGCTGAAGCGATTCAGCAGCAGGCGCCGGTCGCAGCGAGCCGGCCAGATGCCGCTGCCCCCCAACAACAGGCGGCCCCACAAGAAGCGACGCCTTCCGGGCAAGCTTCACCGCCGGCTGCCAACGGGAACGAACCACAGACAGCCGCCTCAAATGCCGCCAATGCAGAACCAGCGGCCAACGTCCAACCGGCCGAAGCCAACATGAGTGGTGAACCATCACGGGCTAAAGCGGAATCCGTCCGCAATTTACAAAAACAGCAGCAGATGCTGGCCCAGGCAGCAGCCAATCTTGCTCTAGAAACCGCACAACAATTTGGTCCCGAATCGGAGCCGACCCGCAAAGCGACACAACTCGCAGAAGAAGCGATCAAAGCACAGCAGGCAGCTAATACCGGCCAACTTCATGAAGCAAGTCAGGCCGCTAACCGCGCAGCGAAAATGGCCGAGGCGATGATGCAGGCTCAACAGTCCAAAAAAGAAGAATCGACAGAACGCGATGCCTTCCTGGAACAGGCCGAACAAATGGCTAACTTGCAACAGGAGTTAGCAGGAAAACTGGCGCAGGCTTCCAACTCGGAAGAAATGCGTCAGGAAGCCTTGAAGAATTCACAGAAAGCCCTCGCCCAACAGACACAGGCGTTATCCCAGCAGTTGGCAGAGACTTCTGAAAAACTGGAAACCGATCCGATCAGTCTGAAAAAAGAGAGTCAACAGGCCGAACGAACACAGAAAAAAACAACCGAAGCCGGCCAGGCGATGCAAAAAGCAGTCGAAGGGCTCTCAGCGGAAAATCTGTCTCAGGCAGCAGAGCAGGCACAGCAGGCAGCCCAGGCACTTCAAGATGCAGCCCGCAAAGCACAACAGGCGGGAACCCAATCTCAAAAAGAGTCTCCCGTACCTGAAAAAGTAGGCGATCAGGTTACTGATGCTGCCCGACAACTAAGAAACGCACAGAAGCAGTTGGAGCAAACTCCCGAATTCAAAAATGCCGGCGATCAGACAATGGCACAGAAAAAGGAGACTGCTCCCCGCGATGCGAATTCAGATTCGAAGCAGGCAAAAGCGTCTGAACAAAAACAGGATGGTTCCCAGGGACAAGATCAGAATAGTCAGACAAAAGCGGAACCCGGCGACGATTCACAATCCAGTGAACAGCAGGCTTCCAAGAATTCTCAAAACCAGAGTCAGCAGTCAGAGAAAGGAAAACCATCTGCTTCCAAAGAAGCAGCCGAAGCACTCAAACGGGCTGCGGAATCCCTTTCACAGGCGGCAACCGAATTAAAGTCGAAAGCCCAACAGGGTTCTGATCCAGGTAAAGGACAACAGTCCCAGACTGCTTCTAAAAATATGGCACCTGGTAAAGGACAAGGAGAAAGTGAAGGAGGAGGCGCCAAAACCAGTGTGGACTTTTCCCAGCTCAAAACCAAATTAAAAGCGATGTCGAGCCGTAACTGGGGTGAACTTCCCGGCAATCTCGATACGGAAATTCTTCAGGGCTCTCGCAGTCGAACTGATCCGGAATATGCCCGCTTGATCAAACATTATTTTGAAGCGATCGCCAAATCCAAATCCGACAGCAAGTAAGAATATTTTGCGTTATGAATAATAGGAAAAAACTCATGTCGCGATGGCTGGCCGTATTTCTGCTTTTGGGATTCTCCCTGGAAACGACTACTGTTTGCCGGGCGCAGGGACTTGATCAACAGAAAAAACAGCTCGACGCAAGTATTCAACGGGCGGTGCAATTTTTATCCAAATCGCAACAGCCTTCCGGCGCCTGGTCATTTAATTCTTATGGAGAATCGACGGCTGCAACTTCGCTGGCCATTATGGCTTTCATGGCAGCCGGTTATGTTCCGGAAGAAGGCCCTTATGGCGACCAAATCAATAAAGGCATCGACTGGGTACTGGCTCATCAGATCGACAATGGTCTGGTCGTGCATCATAAAAGTCACGGACCGATGTATAGCCATGGGATTAGTACGCTGATGCTGGCGGAAGTTGCGGGTATGCTCACCGGGGAACGCGAAAAAAAATGCCGCCAGGTTCTGGAACGTGCCATTAAATTGATTGTCTCTGCACAGGATATTTCCAAAGATAAAAGAAACACAGGCGGCTGGCGATACACCCAAACCAGTAAAGACAGCGACCTCAGCGTCACTGGCTGGCAGTTATTAGCCCTGCGTGCCGCAAAGAATATCGGCTGTGATATTTCCGCTGACCATATCGATAAAGCAGTCGCCTACGTGCGACATTGTCGCGGGCGAAACAATGTCGGGTTTGCTTATCAACCCGGCGGAGCCCCCAGTGCCACGCGAACCGGCACCGGTATTCTCGCTCTGGAAATTTGCGGGAAACATCATACACAGGATGCCCTGCAAGCGGGCGATTATCTCGTGCAACGTCCGTTACATCCGGATGAATTTTATTATTTTTATGGCGCCTATTACTGCAGTGTCGGCATGTTTCAGATGGGGGGAGAATACTGGAAAAAAACCCGGGCAACCATCGTTCCCCAGTTATTGGAAATGCAAAAGCATGATGGCAGTTGGCTGGCGAACAAAGGTAGTGAAAAAGAAGCAGGGAAAGTCTATGCCACAACACTGGCTGTCCTCGCACTTGCCGTCGAATACCAGTACCTGCCCATCTATCAGCGCTGAATTCACCCTGCTGCTGTGGTGAATCCGGTATCAAAGGACTCTGGAATCAGACCAGTCGCTAGAATCTTCTGGAAATCGCAACTGTTGGTGTGATTCAGCTGAATCAGGCCTTTCGGTTATCTGTCTGCTATCAATAGAGTTACCTTGATGAAACTCGGTTCGGGAACACCGAATTGACCTTGGAGAACCAGCCGGTTATCTTTAGAATCCGCTGTTGCGACTGACCCGTTTACTTCCCATCTTGACTCCCCTGGATACCTGATCGTGCGGATTGCTTACTTAGATTGTTCTACTGGAATTAGTGGTGATATGACTCTGGCTGCCCTTGTGGATGCGGGAGTGAACCCAGACGAGATCATCGCCGGCATTGATTCCCTTGGTTTGCCCGGCGTCACGCTCTCATTCTCTTCCACGATGAAAGGGGGCTTTCATGCGACTTCAGTACAAATTGAGCATCCCGAGCAACACGCCCATCGTCACTTAAACGATATCGTCAAGATCTTAAAACAGTCGGATCGGCTTACTCCAAAACAGTACGAGATGTCGCTCGCTCTGTTTTCCGCGATCGCGGGTGCGGAAGCCAAAGTGCATGGTTCGACCATTGAAAAAGTACACTTCCATGAAGTCGGGGCCATCGATTCCATCGTGGATATCGTGGGAGTCGCGATCGGCTTCGACCTGCTGGGCGTCGAACAAATCATTTCCAGCCCGATCCCAACGGGTTACGGTCAGATTAAAATTGATCACGGCATCTGCACGGTACCAGCCCCGGGAACGGCGGAACTCCTGAAAGGCATCCCCCTGGCCGACATTCCAGTTCAAGCTGAGCTGACCACTCCCACGGGTGCCGCTATCATTTCGACACTCGTTGATCGTTTCTCCATGCTGCCTCCCATGACGATTGAAGAAATTGGATACGGGGCTGGCACCAAAAACTTCCCAGAGCGTGCCAACCTGTTGCGTTTGTTTGTCGGCGAATCTATTTTAGCCAGCAATATCGATTATGTGACACTACTCGAAACAAACCTGGATGATGTTTCGGGAGAGGTTATTGGCTATACAAAACAAAAACTGCTGGCAGCCGGTGCGCTGGACGTTTATACGACGGCGATTCAGATGAAGAAAAGCCGCCCGGCTGTTATACTGAGCCTCATTTGCAAACCAGAATCCGCCGACAAACTGGAATCGATTCTGTTTCAGGAAACAGAAACGCTGGGTATCCGTCGACATCAGTTGCAGCGTTCCATTCGTCCCCGTCAACAACAGCAAGTCAAAACCACCTGGGGAGAAGTGGAAGGAAAAATTTCGCTGGCACCAAACCAGCAAACGATTTTTACTCCGGAATATGAATCGTGTGCAAAACTGGCAGAGAAACATCAGGTCTCGCTCAGAACCATCTATCGTGCTGCCGAGGCTGCTTTCCTGTTTGATGAAAAAACAGCGGCTTCCTTCGACACGGAAGCGAATGTCCCCCACGACCACGACCACGACCACGACCACGACCATGACCATGACCATGACCATGGATAAACGCTCTTAGCTTGATCAGGAAGATCGGCAGAGCTAATTAGATTCAACTTCGTCAATTCAATTTTGTTTGGAAGTAAAGGATGACTTGCCAATCATGTTTGACTTTAGTGATACCAATTTCATTATAACCGGCGTGTTGATGCTGCTTGTCGCCTGGTCTCTCAGGAGAAGCTTTCGCGAACAATCTCGAATCAGCAAACGAGATCCACTGGAAGAAGCCCAGAAGGAAATTGCGACCCGCGAACAAAGCCAGTTGAATCGGCTCGATCAACTTGAAGTCAAACTCTACGAGTACGGCAGAGAAGTCGAATCCCGTAGCGATGACCGCTTGCATATGCTGGATGAATTGCTGCGTGATGCAGATCGAGAAATCAATCGCCTGCGCCAGCAACTGGCGTTAGCTCAACAGAACAAGGGGACAACGCCTTCCTCATCTGAAGAGCCGGGGCCGGATATTTTAGTCTATGATAATTCCCGTAAAATCACCGCGGCTGCAGAACGCCGCTTAATGATCGTCTACTTGAGTCAGGCTGGATTCTCGTCAAGAGAAATCAGTAACTGCTTCCAGTGTGATCAGTCTGAAATCGAAACCATCATAGCTGAAGAAAACGAGCCTCCCAGCACAGAGACCGCTTGAAAAGAAACTGTGTTTTGTTTCTACCGTCCGTTTACCCGGTGATCAATTCCGCGATGGGAGATGCCTCGACCAGCTTCAGTTCCTGATCATTCAGCTGTGCCAGACTGCTGCCGGGATTGAGTCCCAGGTGATGATAAATCGTCGCCGTCAGTTGGGACGCGTGAACCGGACATTCCACCGGCGCACTGGCTCGAGCATCGCTGGCTCCCACCACCTGACCACCGGGTGTGCCTCCGCCTGCAACTAACGCCGACCAGACATGAGGCCAATGATCGCGACCACCATGCGCGTTGATTTGAGGCGTTCGACCAAACTCACCAGTGGCGACTACCAGTGTATCGTCTAGTAAATCTTTCGAAGAAAGATCGTCGAGCAGAGTCGATATCGCTTTATCAAAAGCAGGTCCCAATGAATCGCGATACTCGTAGACTTTTCCGGAAGTTCCAGCTCCCGTACCATGACAATCCCAGGTCAACTGTTGATGTAGATCATCGAATAAATTGACGATCACACAGCGGGTACCGTGTTCCACCAGTTGACGTGCCTGCAGCATCAATTGGCCGAAGCGATGTTTTCCATACTGCTGCTGAATGGCCTTCGATTCTCCTTCAATTTTGATCTCATATTCTCCATTGGCAGAAGACTCGCCAACGGTGGTCGCAGGGGCGAACTCTTCTCCCAGAAAGGTAGCCTGCTGACCGCGGTACATATTCACGCCCAGTGAACTGACTAGACGCGGCAAGACCACAAAGGGAGGTGCATCGCCGCGTGGCCCAAACTGGCGTGAAATGACAGAGCCAAAACAGGGATAGTTCAATGCTCCTTTTGACAACCTGCCTGTCTGAAGCAACTGGTATCCGGTTTCATGAATGGGCGCTGCATCATGATACAAAGAACGGACGAGTGAAAACTGGCTGGCACGTTGAGCCAGTTGCGGAAAGGCTTCACTCACCAACAATCCCGGTACCGACGTTGAGATCGCTTTGAGCGGCCCTCGAATTTCAGCCGGTGCTTCCGGTTTGGGGTCAAATGTTTCCAGTTGGCTGGCGCCCCCTGTCATCATGATCAGAATACAGTTCTTCTGCGAACGATCATTTTGGGCAGCAGATAACGCTGCCCGTTCGGACATAGACAATCCAACGAAGCTTAAACTTCCGACACGGAGAAAATCCCGGCGGGAAACTTCGGATTGATTTTGCTTGGAATTCATAACCTATCTTACCAGTTCTTTTCAGAATACGATGTCTTTTCGGGGGTGATACTATTATACCAGCCTTGGTCTATAGTCGAAGAATTCATCCTCTGGAATTCAGCCTGTTTTGGAAACTTCGAAACCAAATTCATAAGTTCATGCAGACTCTTTGATATGAATCTGGGCGCCTCGATTAAGCGGATTGACCGTTCTCAAAGAACACGATTCCCCGTAACCTTCTACTAACAAGAGACTTGAAACATTGTCAGCCTCAGCAGAACTGGGACAGACAACTGACAAAGTCGGCCCCCAGGACGTTTGGGCGATTCCCTGGATTCCGTTAGTAATTAAGAGTGATTCCAGCTCTGCCATCTGGGGATGGGCATATATGCCCCCCTGAGCGGGCTTGAAAAACTCACCGACCGTCCGTCCAAAGTTGGTCAAACCGGCGCTGAACTCGGGAAAATCGTGTGTCAGAACCGCTGGCAGAAGTTGCATCAACACCAGTCGACAGAGTTGTTCTGTGATGGCAACAGGCATCGGCCCCAGCCGTTGAATTGCATCCACTTCAACAGTTCCGGAAATACCTGCCTGATCTTTGGGTGTGATCAGCAAAATCCTCCAGTCTTCAGGGAAGTCAGCATGCGCTACCAGCGGACTGATCTGCTCCAGGTCTCTCTTACCTCCCTCAACCAGAAAGCCGCCACAATCAAAACCATGAACTCCCAGCGCTGAACGAGCCCCACGCCCGACTCGCCGTGCCAGCTCGACGGAAGACTGCTCCTGCTCTTCTGAAAGTAAAGAAATCGCACGTGCTAAAGCCAGACTTAACTGGGTTCCAGAACCAAAGCCACAGTGCATTGGAATTTCGGATTGTAATTCCAATGTGAAGAAACGCGGCTGTGAAGAATCAGGAAGATAATTCCGTACCGCAGCAAGAGCCGCTTCAACTTTTGAGTAGTAAGCATCACTGCATGTAATGTGATCCTGACCAGCGAACGACTCTTTTACGGAAAGCACAAAATGTGGTGCATCAACCATCAAGCCAATGCCACCAAATTCGCGGCCCGTCGTGGGAGCCAGTGAGAGCAACCCCCAATGCAATCGGCTTCCGGTTGTAATCCTCACTTCGCGTAGCATGATCAATATTTTCTGCGACTGTTTCAATTAAGTGATAGGAAAGCACAAATGATTACGATTTGATTTCAGCATATGCTTTGGAAATATATTCTTCCAGTAAACAAAACGCGGTCTCTTCGTGAGGGCCTGCTGTTTTTTTGACAATTTCCGCTAGAGCCTGATACTGAGCCTCTAATTCGCTTTGTTCAATCAGATGCGTCCGCGTTGCCAGAATCGCAGCTTCCAATACAGCGTGCTTGGCACGATTGAGTCCGAAATAGTCACGAATCCGTCCCTGATGTACCACAGTCGCCTGCATTACAGTACGAGCCGCGGTTTCGTCGATGCTCTCAATCTCAAATTCGTACCAGCGACAGGCAGACTGCAGAACCTTCCCATCAATTTTTTCGGCGGGAAATGTTTCCGGGAGTTCATCCAACTGGCCGATCGCGGCTTTTGCCAGTAATAAAACATCATCGACTACGTGCAGGACTCCGCAACGGGTTTCTTTCAAATTGCTGAATGTGCGTGATGTCTGAAACGGACGCAACACAAACTGGGACATCTCTGGATTCACCACAGGCCCCATTGGCGCAATATTCAATTCCCCCTGCTGATTTTGACTGGTTACAATGCCTTCCAGAATCATCGACGCTGCTCTCTAAAGTAAGATAGATGCACTTAACAAGCTACTATCATAGTCCAGAGTCAGCTCTGTTGAAACCAGCGAACGCTTTGAATTCAGGACCTGTTGGCAGTTTGCTGGAGAGAACAGCATACTGGTCAGATCAGACTGAGAGATTATCGGGTAAACCCGACATAGAAACTGAAGACCTGTGTTTCGTCGAAAGACTCCTTCGCCAATGGCACAGAGAAGTCCAACGCCACGGGGACTGGCCCCATTGCAGGCACGGTTAACCGCAGACCGGCACCGACAGAAACACGGAACTGATCGAGAGAAACATGATCTTCCACTGTACCGAAGTCACTGAAGAAGACCATCTGGATCATCTCATCAGCGGTAATCGGAACCATGTATTGAGCACTACCCAGGAAACTCCAGCGACCACCAATGGCGACGCCATTTTCACGAGGTGTTACTCCCCGGAATTCGAAACCACGGAAGGTCTGGAAACCACCGGCATAGTACCGTTCAAAAACAGGTGTATCGGAATCGGTCCAACCCAATGAAGCACTCAACGAAAGAATGTGGCGTCCGCCGCCATCAGGTCGTTTGTAAATCGTGAAGTACTGACTGGCGTTTGTTTCCAGACGACTGTAATCGAAATCGCCAACAGCCTGCTCTGCAGCAAACTCAAGAATATGTCCTTCCGCAGGCAGGAACGCGGCATCACGTGTGTCATGCGTGGCTGCAAGACGGAATGTATTCAATAAGTTATTTCCGACAGACTGTTGTACGATAGGAGGTGTTGGTGTGCGTGGATTTCGCAGGTCGACATTTTCCAGGCGGAATTGACCGTTGATAGACCATTCCTGCGTTAACTGACGTCCCAGAGACAAACGGGTACCAACGCGTTCTTCATCCCAGTCTGTATAAAAGCGTGTGAAATAGAATCCACTGACTCCCAGACTGAAGTTCGTATCCAGAAAATAGGGATCAGTCCAGTTCACCAGATAACGGCTGACCTGATCACCGGGGACGGCTTCTGCTCTGAAACGTTGTCCGCCACCGCGCCAGGCGGTTCCATCCAGAATATCTTCAAAACTGCGTGGTGGTCTGAGGATATCAAAGTTTTCTTCCTGCAGAACGATCGAACCGACCACACCCGCATCACTGTTCACTCCCACGCCGAACATCAAACGACCAGTGCGACTTTCGGAAGCATACACATCCAAGTCCACCCAGCCAGGTTGCTGTTGGGGAAATTCGGTTCCCATCGGGTCACCCAGAGGGCTGTTCCCGAAAAGTGGATTCAAAGCTTCCGGAATCCCGTTGTCATAGTTCTGTGCCCGGAAGACTTCTTCCTGGCCGGAAAGTGTTTTGAGAGGAGCCTGTTTCTTTCGCGGTGCCTGATAACGGTTGCGCCGGGAAACCTGGTTCTGCTCCCGTTCATGGTTTTGCCCACGAACAACGTCATCCTTGCGTATGGCAGCGAGTTCGCGCTGAGGGTCAACCTTGGTCACGCTGATACGTGGCCCCTGCTGAGGTCCTGCCTGGAAGACTTTCCCCCCTTCAATGCGGCGTTTACTTTTGGTGATCAAACGCTGATTTGCCAGATCACCAGGGGCAACCAATAACGGATTCGTCAAAACCGAGCTCTTGGTTCGAGGATTGTCACCAGAAATATGTGGAGTAATCTTTCGGATTCGATAGGGTTTGTCTTCGCTAATCTGATAAACCAGATCGACTTCGCCAGGCGCTTCCAGGAAACGGGGCACAGGATTGACCTTGGCAAACAAGTGGCCGCGTTCCCCGTACTTGACGGTCAACTTTTCTACATCAGTCGAGAGAGTCCGGCTGTTAAAAAACTCACCTGAAGCCAGCTTGATATCATTGCGAATTTCATCTTCTGAGAAGATCCTGTTTCCATCAATCAGAATATCGCGAATCTTGTAGCGTTTCCCCTCATTCACCGTGTATTCAATCTGCACACGAGAACGGTCTTTGTTATAGCCGACTTTCTCGTCAATTTTTACATCGAAAAATCCCAGGCCATTATAATACTGTTTGAGTGAGACCAGATCGTCTTCCACGGTGGAAGGATCGTATTTTCCTCCGAGAATACTTAGCCCCAGGGGTGCTTTTTTCGTAAGCAGTTTTGTTTTGAGAACGCCTGAGCTGACGAATTTGTTTCCTCGAAATTTGATACCGGAAACAACAACCTTAGGACCTTCTTTAATTTCAAAGATGACTTCACGGTCGTTGGGGTCGCCGCCTTTGCTCAAATTGATTTCCGCAAAACGATAACCACGTTCGACGTAGAGCTGTTTTAAGCGATGCACGGATTCCAGGTTGGCAGAAACGTCAAAGGGTGAACCAACTTTTAATCCGGTGGTTGCTGCCAGACGTTTTGTTTTGACTTTTTTGTTTCCGCGAAATTCGACCTTCTCAACGATCGGACGTTCTTTGACTTTGAAGATTAGCACCAGTCCCTGCTCGGTTTTTCGATAAACCGGCTGGACACTGGAAAACCAGCGTGTGGCAAACAGCAGTCGAACATCTTCCAGAACCTGATCACGAGTCGCAGGTCGGCCGCGTTGCATTTTTGTTTTTTGTAGAATGGCGAGTGCTGGAATGGATTCGTTACCTTCCACGCGAATATCAAACAGCGGATCGTTCAGTGAAACCGAACGCTGTTCTTTTTCCTGCGCGAAGGCTGAGCGCATCACCGGGGTCATCCCGTTGCTGCAGGCTCCGAATAATATGATCTGTACCAGGATCAGGCTAAACGCCCATCTGAATGCGTTGCCGCATCTGGTGTCAGACAAGACACCTCTTATCATGGCGAGTCCAATTGTAATTTTTGCGAGAAAAGATATGAGGTTCACTTTAATGTGACAGGTCGGAATTCTCTTTTTCAATTCCCCTGTGATCTCAGGGAGGATATGAGAAAAGGGAGTGTAAGACAGGAAAGTTACCCTCTGGTAAAAAGTGGGTTGCGTAGAAATAACGAAAATCGAAAACAGCCGCAAGACGAGTTTTTCAATGACCATCAGATTTGCTGACTTCGATTGAAAAAAGTACGCTGCCTTGCTTTCGAGCGTGTAAGAATTACAAGAATTGCCGTCTGATTCGCACGTTTCCCATGGAAATAGCAAACTCTGTTGGATTAACGGTAAGCTGGTAAATCAGGGAAATCGCGGGCTTATTCAGCAGTCGACTGTAAATGGCAAGCTACACAGGAGAGTACCACACTTTGGACGGATGCTTGTTCGCGTTCGGTTTTGGGAGAGATCGAGTTCGCTCCATTTTCGCGCTGGGCAATCCAGAGGCATGGTTGCTGACCCGGAAGGCTGTTGGCAGTTGGTGAAAGTGGACTCTTTGGTGCATCCAGGGACATCCCCCACCCCATCAGAAAACCGGCGACCAGAATCAATGCCGCATTCAGCAGTCGCTTTTGATACCGCTTTGGTGCAGGAGTCTGCTGCTTCTGACTGGTGCCAGCCTCTGATCGTAAGCGTGTTGCCGCCTGTTCAGCCATGCGGACCGTCTCTGCCGAGAGAAATGGTTGCCCGGTTTTTGGAAAAATGGACGGAGATTCCTGCTCTGCTGACTGCTGAAAATCGGAAGGAAACTTGTCAAACTCATCCAGATCTGTTGATTCATCCAGAATCTGCTGAAATGATTCCAGTGCCGGTGCAAGAGTTTCCTGCATCTGCTGACAACGGGGGCACATCTGCAGATGCCAGAGCAACTCCTCACATTGGTGATCTGTGGGATGAGTCATTAATTCAAACGCTTCGTCACAATTCATGAGACATCTCCTTCCGAAGTAAGTCCTTCAGAAAAACGATGAGACAATTGAAGCAATCCGTTTTTCACACGTACTTTTGCCGCAGACAAACTGCATTCCATCGTTAACGCAATCTCTGAAAATTTCATGCCGCCAAAAAAACGAAGCCGCAAGGCATCAGCCTGGACTTCCGGTAGTTCTGTCAAATACAAAGCCAGTAGTTCGAACTGTTCTGTCTTGAGCGCCGCCTGTAAAGGAGTTTCCGACGAACTGGGCTCGGGAACCACTGTCGCGGCAGCAGCGTTAAATGAAGACCGCACCAGTTCACGGGGGTGTCGTAATTCCCGCTTATAATGCCGACGACACAGATTCAAAAAAATCGTCCAAAGCCAGGTCGAAAAGGCAAACTCCGGGTTGTAAGACTTGCGTGCCGCAAAAGCAGACAGGAAAGCTTCCTGTACCAGATCTTCCGCAGCGGCGTGCTTGCCATATTTACTCCAGGCGAATCGGAGTAACCGATCACGATAGCGCATCACTAACTCATCGAACAGAAGATATTCTCCTGCACAAATGCGTTTCATGATAGTAGCATCGTCCAGCATAGAGGATTCCGAACTTATCCGTCTGGTTTTGTAAGTAGCAATACCGCTCTGAGTTTAAAGCGATTTTCTGTAATCCAATTCTAGCGAGTCCCTTCAGGGAAATGCAACCTGAACAATTTCTTTCTCAGCCGGTTCCCTCCAGGCATCATGAATTCATATTGGCACCGATTTGATAGATCTCTTCCGTATCAAGTAGCAGGTCATTCGTTTCGAAGAGCTGACGAAGAGCGGCTTTATGAATTTTCATCTTCGTCCCGCCAACTCCGATGGCGCCATAACAGAGAATCCCATCCCGGTCGGTTGCTTTATCCATCACGTCGACGTCTTCAATCCCGGCGGGTGGAACAGCATTGAGGTCGATCACCACCTTGAGTTGCTTCATCGGTTTCCAGCAGGCAGCAGGAATGAGCTTAACCCCTGCCGCGCCGGCAGCTATAATCAGGTTGGTTTCCTTGTTCGCTTCTTCCATCTGCTTGTGGTCTTTGAGTGACAATGATTTCAGTTTTGCGTCATCCACCATCGCACTGACCGCTTCACAAGTTACCTGTGCACGCTCTTCCGAACGGGAAGCGACAATCACTGTTGCCCCTCGCTTTGCGAGTAATTGTGCAGCGCGTTGCCCTACCGGTCCGGTTCCTCCCAGAATCAAAGCCGTTGTTTCAGAAAAATCCAGATGTTTTCCGGCTGCTAAGACTGCCGCTGCGGCTGTGGTATTGGAACCGTTGGAATCCATCATCACAGACACCCGCACGGGGCCGAAAAATGTCCCTTTGATTTTTTTGGATAAGGTTTCGCCGGAACAGACATCACTCCCACCAACGAAGATTGCCGTATGATGTAATTCTTTCGGTCCTCGTGTGAACATGGCGCCATGTACCAGTGGTTCGACATTGACTGGAGTCACATCGCCGTAGCTCATGATTTCGTCTACATCGGAATCGACGGCAACCACGCGGTCAAAAGAACTGGGATGCGCATCGGTATCCAGTTGAATCAGTATTTTTTTCATGAAAATTCCCCAGCAAGATTCATTTCAGGAAATCAGAAACAGACCAAAGAAATACCCCTGTTCCGAAAGAACAGGGGCATGAATTCGATAATTCCACCAATGTCAGAAATTCTAACCAGCGTAGAAGGGGTGAGAAGCTTCACTCTTCTTAGCCAGCATTTCGTCAGCAGAAGGCTCGTTCTTCATTGCACGAGCAATCGCTTCTTTGGTCGCTTCGTAATTGTAATCGAAGATTTTTTTGTCGTCATCGGCTTCCCAGTGGATGAAAACACCACAGACGATAACCAGATCTTCGCATTGATCTTTGGGAATGACTCCTGCTTCTACACTGTCTGCGACTGCTTTCGCAACGGCGTATTGAGCGGGGCCAAACATCTGAACGGCCTGTTTTGCACCTTTGATCGTGACCTTGGTGACCATGACTGTTGCTGGCTTTACTGCCAGATTAGGCGATAATACTGCCAACAGGTTACTGTGACCCATTTTCTGGCTGGACAGTGCATTTGCAAATGCTGCCCCGACAGGACCAGTCTTGTCACCAATCAACAAATCGATATGAGCAACTTCATTACCTTCACCAACAAGTGACTCACCGACAAACATTGACATTCTTCGTTCTCCATTTCGTATTAGGTTCTCACAGTTATGCATTAAGCACAAATTTAAAACGGATCACGAATACCGCAGTCCTGGACGGACGGCGAATCTAACAGATGTAAGCTTCGCCTTGGATCATTCGTAGCCTATGCTATGTAATAACAATTTAAGAACAGGATTGCCAGTATTCCGCTGGTATTCGCACTAAATCCTCATAAAATTATCATGTCATCCTACTAAATCGCAATTTGATGAATCACCACCCCCCCAATGATATCTCCGGAAAACCGCGTCTGCTGATTGTTGGCGCCAGTACGCGAGCTGCCGCGTTTTCGGCTGTGCGTGCTGGTTGGCAGCCGGTCTGTGTAGATCAATATGCAGATCAGGACCTGCGAGAAATCGCTGAAGTGATCCCGAAAACCGAACCCACCGCACACTGGATCCAGGCACTCCACCAGCTCCCTGCTCTGGATTGGATCTATACTGGTGGCATGGAAAATCATCCGGAACTCATTGAACAACTCAACCAGACACACCGTCTGAGAGGTTGCGGCCCGGAAAGCCTGCACTACGCCCGAGATCCCTTTTTTCTGGAACAAATCCTCAAAGGCAAACCCATCCAGGCTTTGCCCTGCCAGCTGGCCAGTTCGGTTCCTGATGACGGTGCTCGATGGTTGCATAAGCCGTTTAAGGGGGCCGCTGGTCTAGGCATCCAGTTTCTGAATCCGCTCTCTCCTGCCAGTACGCTGGACCAGGACTACTATCTGCAACGGTTTCAGTCTGGAATCCCCCTGTCTGCCCTGTTCATTGCATTTCGTCAGACCACGGTACTGACAGGGGTTTGTCGGCAATTCATAGGGAATGAGGCTCTGAATGCAAACGCATTTCAATTTTGTGGCGGGATCACTGCTTCCCCGGTCCTGCGCCACCTTCGCAGTCCGCTGGAAGCTCTGGGGCAAACCATCGCCGATGCCTGTCAGGTTCATGGTCTTTTCGGCTGTGACCTCATATTCGATCCGGCGAAGCAAGGGCGTTTCTGGTTGAACGAGGTCAACCCACGTTACACGGCACTCACGGAACTACTGGAACTGCAGTATCAAACGCCGCTTCTCGAATGGCATTTGGCTGCCTGTCGGTCTTTTGAGGAACACCAGCAAGAAGAAACTTCCACCAATACCCTGAAAAAATTCCTTTTCGAACAGGAAAAACAGAACTTACCGCATATTTCCAAAGGAATTTTGTATGCCCCCCGGGATTTGGTTGCCCCTCAAACAGAGGGAAATCGTATGTGTCTGCAACAGCCCTTTCAAGTACCAGAGAACGGCGATATTCCCAGTGCCAAGACCATCATTCCCGCCGGTTCGCCTGTCTGCACCATGTTTGGGAGAGGCGAAAGTTATGAATCCAGCCTGAAATCCCTGGCTGACAGAATTGTCTGGTACAGACAACATTTTGAATCCACAGTTTGTCAGACCAGAACGACCTCGGACGTCTTTAACATGCTTCACTCTCTAAAGAAATCGGAAAACCAACTTTTTTCCGGTTTTTTCTCAAGCTGGAATGAATTGGGTTCGTTTCTTGAAGATTGAACTCATTGGTTATAAAATCAGGTTTAGTATTGGCGTTCTCCAAGACGACATATAAATCAAAGATGAACTGACTCGCTGGTTTGTCACGTAAAATGAAGGAATAATTTTAGACCGATGCCCAAGTCAACAGATATCAAAATTGTTGAGGCAAAATTTTCAACCGAAGAAGTTCCCTTTCGAACTCCCCTCAAGTTTGGCGGGAGAGTCATGGATAGCAGTGTGCTATTGAATGTGGAAGTCATCGTTGAAACACGCAATGGAAAACAGGGTATTGGTATTGGCAGTATGCCTGCCGGAAATATCTGGGCCTGGCCTTCCTCGGTGGTCAGTCCGGAAGACGCATTGAAAGCGATGATCGAATTCCTTGAAGAGGCGGTAGAAATCGCCAACATCTGTCCGGAAGTCGCGCATCCGATCGACCTGATGTATCATATTTCGGCTGAATACCATTTCATGGCCAAGAAGCTGACAAAACGACTGGGCCTGCCGGAAGAGATTCCCGAGTTAGCGCAGCTGGTTGCATCCAGCCCTCTCGATGCGGCCATTCATGATGGTTTTGGACGTGCCAATCATATCAACAGCTACAACGGCCTCTCTTCGGAATACATGACTCACGATCTGTCAGAATATCTGGACGATCAATTCTCCGGAGAATATCTGGATCAGTACACGCTCCGCGACCCCAAGCCAACGCTGCCGTTGTACCATCTGGTCGGTGCACTCGATCCGATTACCGAAGCAGACATCAGCGAACGTATTGACGACGGGCTACCTGAGACGTTGGGCGAGTGGATCAAAGCAGACGGACTGACGCACCTGAAAATCAAACTTTCTGGTGACAATATGGACTGGGATATCAGCCGCGTGATCGCCGTTGAAAATGAAGCAGTCAAAGCACAAGGCGAACGTGGCAACGACACCTGGTGTTACTCACTCGATTTTAATGAAAAGTGTGAAAACGTCGATTATGTTCTCGATTTCCTGAACAAAGTCCGCGAACAGTCTCCGGCCGCATTTGACCGGGTACAGTACATCGAGCAGCCAACCAACCGCGATCTCAAAGCAAACCCTGAAAACAAAATGCACGAAGCGGCCAAGATCAAACCTGTGGTGATTGATGAATCACTGGTGGATTATGAATCACTGCTGCTGAGCCGCGAACTGGGTTACTCGGGCGTTGCCTTGAAAGCCTGCAAAGGGCAAACAGAATCATTGTTCCTGGGTGCTGCCGCTCAGAAATTTGATATGTTTCTCTGTGTTCAGGACCTCACCTGCTGTGGTTACTCGTTCCTGCATTCCGCCAGTCTGGCAGCCCGCATTCCGACCATCGCCGCAATTGAAGGCAATGGACGACAGTATTGCCCGGGACCGAACAAAAAATGGACGCGTTCGTATCCAGGCATGTTCAAGATCACTGACGGAACAGTCAAAACAGCTGAGCTCAATGGTGACGGCTTAGGATTCTAAGCACCCGGTCGATTCTTTGCTACCAGGTATTATTGCGCTGCTGGTACGACTGAAAATTGAAGAAGGCGAACAGAGCGAACATGATGCCGGCGTAGCGAAACTGCTGCTTGAAGAAGTAGAAAGCCAATGCGCCCGCGACAACCATTGAGATCTGCAGCGCCAGCACATCGCCCCGATAGCGTTTGAATGCTTTGCAAAGATCCTCGCAAATGTGTCCCCCATCCAGCGGCAGTACCGGGGCGAGATTGATCAACCCCCAGTACAGGTTGATGAAATACAAGTAGTGAAAGGTGACGGTGACATAAAACAGCCCTTCACGGCTGAATTGACTCCAGAAACCGAAATCGATAGAGATCTTCCTGAAGAACATCACCGCGCCCAGAAATGCAAAACCGGCAAATGGCCCCGCGGCAGATACGATAATCGAACGACGGGTTGTCATCCCGGAATAAGGCTGAAACATAGCCAGTCCACCGAAATGATACAGGACAATTTCCGGAGGCCAGCCAAAGTGTCTTGCCGTCAATGCATGCCCGAGCTCATGCACCAAAATGGAGACAAAAACACAGGCGATCCAGATAAACGTCATTTTAATGTCATTGGGGTTCCAGCCCATAAATGCTGATACAGCCCAGAATAGCGGATGTACGCGAATCGGAATCCCGAATAAGGAAAACCGCAAATCAAACTCGGTGGGAGCTACATTTCCCAGCATCTTCAAAACTTTCTGTTTTCACTATCTTCAAGTTGGCCCTGATTTTTCTGCAGAAATCAGAGGGAACAGAGACAGCGTACTCGATCACCGTCGGGAATGCACTCCTGCAACATTTCTGATTCTGCAGAAATGTATCGTGGTCCTGAAATCAAGGCAATTGCAGTTCGCCTGATGCCGGGAGTGTTATTTTTTATATCTATTTTTAATCGCTCTGTTTATAGAATGTAATTCATGCCGGAATCTTAAGGCTTTATCCAGATTCACAAGACTTAACATTGACGCATCTCACGAAAAGGATACGATTTGCAACATAATGGGCAGTGGGTCGCACAAGTTCTGACTCTGATTGTATCCTGACGGATCGCTCAGAGCACTACGGGGATACCCCGTGGGAGAAGTATTGACCATTCTACGACACGTGAAGTATGGCTACGATAGATGGTTATCGTAGCAATACTTCGCCACAGGATCGGTTGTGCGGCCCGCTGGCCATTTCTATTTTTTTATCACTTTTCTGACGATCACCAAACTGACCTGACTGCAGGATTTCTGAATGGGCTTCTTTGATTTCATACGCCAACTCTTTTTTGGCCCCGCACCAGATCGGTCTGTTGCGCGGCCTGAGACGAGCGCGAATGTTAAACCGTCGAAAGCACCTCGAATCTTTCGCAAACCCCGCCTGAGCCCTCTGCGATACAATAAAAAGAAAAGATTCACACCACCTGAAAACGCTGATGTAGGTTCCCTGCCTTACAAACTCGCACGTCCTTATGAATTGCTGCGCTATCGATCGGAAACCGATCATTATCTGGATATGACCCAGGATGGAGATGCAGCCAAACTGAGCCGCTTTGACCTGCCCGTTTTTTCAACCCCGGAGGACATCGCACACTGGTTGAATCTTCCACTGGGAAAGCTTGCCTGGTTGACACACCGATTCAATCAGTCAGATCGCCCGGATGATGTGAAGGAATCGCATTACACATATCATTGGTTGCCGAAACGAAATGGATTTCGGCTAATCGAAGCCCCGCGTCCTTTTATCAAAATGGCGCAGCAGCAGATCTTGCAGGAAATCCTGAACCAGATTCCCGTGCATGACGCGGCACACGGATTTGTCACCGGCCATTCCCCCGTCACAAACGCAATACCGCACACGGGCAAACGTGTGGTTGTCAAATTTGATCTGGAGAACTTTTATGCCAGTGTGAATTTTGCACGCGTCGTTTCAATCTTTCGCAGCGTAGGCTATTGTCGCGAAGCCGCACTCTGGCTGGCCCGGTTAAGCACCACTGCAATTCCCATGAATATGCCATTTCCTGATGGAAGCCTGCGCCCGCTGTTACCTTATCTTTCTCGCCATCTGCCACAAGGGGCATCCACGTCTCCGGCACTCGCGAACCTGTCGGCGTTTTCGCTGGACGTCAGACTCTCAGGGTTAGCCCGCTCTTTTGATGCAGACTACACGCGTTACGCTGATGACCTGACCTTTTCCGGCTCCGATCAGTTTTTGCGTTCGCTGCGTGTGTTTATTCCGCTGGTGAACCAGATTATTCGTTCGGAACGATTTCAGGTGAATCAGTCGAAACGGCGCGTGCTGCGAAATAACCAACAGCAGAAAGTGACCGGCGTTGTCGTCAATGAACATACCAATGTCCCTCGGAAAGAATTCGATCTGCTGAAAGCCATACTCACAAATTGCATTCGCCAGGGGCCAGTGGGACAGAACCGGGAACAGCATCCTGACTTTGCCAGCCATCTGCGCGGGCGGATTGCTTATGTGCAACAACTTAACCCGAATCGCGGTCAGCGACTGCTGCAGCTCTATGAACAGATTCGCTGGTAATTCCAGCGCACAGTCACTCTCAATCAATCCTGTTATGCTTTCTGATACAGAGATATTCCGTTCTTGCCAATACTGGCGAACCAGGTGGAATCAGTTTGACTTTTAAACGCTGAATATGTTCTAATGAGCGTTCATAAATCATCTCATGAATAAGCACCATCCTGACTCTCTCTCGATGTTAGTCTTACTGACGAAGGAACGCTCGATTCAATAAACCGTTCTCAGACTTTTTCATCTCATGTCTCATTGCATTATAGAAAGATTGTTACATGCCCAGAATGTTTCCAAGAATATCGGTTCCTGGTCTACTTCTTTTGTTTGCGGGAACACTTACGGGATGTGGCAGTGATGTCACGTTATACAACGTGAAAGGAAAAGTCGAATTTGATGGAAAACCATTGCCCTATGGTCAAATCAAATTTATTCCCGATTCATCCAAAGACAACAAAGGCGGGGGTGGCTACGCGGAAATTATTGAGGGAGAATACGATACCGCAAAAAACGGAAAGGGCACGATGGGAGGCCCACATATTCTGGAAATCAGTGGCTTTGACGGCGTCACTCAAGGCACGCCTCCCACGGGGGAAAATTCCGAAGAAGAAACGGAATATCTGGCGAACGGGAAGATGTTGTTCTTTGGCTATCGTACGGAACTCGATTTGCCCGAAGAAGAAGCGACGCAGGATCTGACAATTCCCGCGGATGCTGCCAAGCAAAACCCGTATGACCAAAAGAGAAGAAGAGCTGCCAACGAACCATAGGCTCCCATGTGGCGCTCTTCTCATCAAGTTCCAGTTACTCAAACACCAAAGCTCCTCAACATGACGAGGAGCTTTGGAAAGAAGTAGACTACTCTAAGGTTAGAGTTTCGCCATCATCGCGGCTACCGGCAGCCAGATATGTCGCGAAGTCAATGTTTTCCGAGATGAAACGAATCGAACCATCGCCCAGCATGAAATGACAGCCCCCGACATGCTTGCTGCCAAAGCTGGCATCGTTGAAGTACGCACTCCCCGATTTATAACCGGCTGAATTCATCACCGTCGCAATATTACGGCAGGAATAGGATGCCGAAGTATTGGAATCAGTTGTTTGCGTGCCTTGGGTCCAGGGACGACGCTGATTGGTATATCCGGCTCCCGCTACTTTTTGTGGATCCCAGGATAGTTCTCCCATAATGAACGTATTGGTGGTTCCATCGTGAATATCGCGGATCTTGATATTTGAATTTCGATAAAGTATTCCGTTCGTTGCCCAGCCACCATGATTTTGTGTGGTATAACCCTTAATATCATATGTTCCTCCACCAGGCTTGGTCCCTTTGGCCCCCATGATTCCATAATAATGATGAGTCTTTTGACGCGTGTTTCCATTTACGTCAGTTTTCCCATAGCTGGGGCAGTGCAGGATCGCAAACGATTCTTCTCGCAAAGCTGAGTTGGCGGAATTGTCGTAAGGTACATCAAAATTAAATTGATTATACAGCGGCGCCTGATCTACAAAGGGCAGCAGCATGACATGGAAGCCCATGCGGTTTCCGTTCCCAAAATATCCGGGAGGAAATCCTGAGTGCGTCTCATGATAGTTATGCAGAGCCAGTCCCCATTGCTTTAAATTGTTTTTACAGGAACTTCGGCGGGCTGCTTCACGCGCCTGTTGAACGGCAGGTAAGAGCAAGGCGATTAAAATTGCGATAATCGCAATCACAACGAGAAGCTCAATCAGGGTAAAGCCTCTTTTTCTCACAGACTTCTTTTGAGAATCCTGCATCACGCAACCTCCATAAAAAAATTAGGAATAAGAATTATAGATAACACATCACAAACGAAAAAATCCGTACTTGTTGACTGATTTCGAACAGACTTAAGTTTTCAGGCAAAACTGGTTTGAGTGATAGAGAAACACGAATTGATCGATGTTTGATACAGCTTCCCAAAATTCGAAAAGCGGAACTGCATTTACTTTTAACGATAGATCCGAACGGACACATCAACTTTTTTGTGCTGGATCAAATCCCTTAAGATCAAAGGAACTTAGATTAAGAAGAAATGAAAAATTGCTTAAACCCAGACTTCACTTACTATATCAAAGCTGTACCAAGATTCAAGCTCAGCACTAAACCCTCAGACACCCCAAAACCCTAAGTCATTAAAAAATAATAACTTACCTCACTCCAACTCATCCAATATTCTGTCGTTTTGTCGCAACTTCAAAAGATGATTCATGTTCGATCTCCTATCCCCCTATTTCTGAGTCGCTCTTCTACTGTTGAAACCGTCCACTCTGTAATTCCAAATCGTTGGTCAGAACCTGTCATTCTTGATGAAACAGTATTCCTCTAAGGTGAATTCTCGATTTGGTATTTTCGTCTTCAACTTTGATCTGCTAAAAAAGACTCAAAGCAAGTTCTCGAATCACTCTCCCAGGAAATATCGCTTTAAGCGTACCCCCTTCCACCGTGGAAACAATGAGTTTTTTTGATCCCTGTTTGAACGGGCTTCGTTTTTCAATCAGGGAGGCAAGTTCGTGCTAACACCGTTCGATCAGTTAGGAATTATTGTGGGTGGATTTCTTCGTATCCTGTTTAACAATCCTTACTTCAGAAACCTGTTAAAACCTTTGACACGTTTCTTTGTCGGATTGATTGCGATCCCGATCTTCCACCTGATTCTTAACAAAGTCGTACGCGTTCAGGATATCGATGAGGAACTGGAAAAAGACCTCGAACAATGGTTTCGCGGTTCACTGTTATTGTTGGCAGCCACCGCCAATATGGAAGCAGCTTTGTTCGGTTGGGTTCCCATGAGTCTGCAGGGAACCGAAGGCTGGGTTTTAATGGGCTTCCGCATCATGCTGGCCATCGGCGTGATTGAAGCGATGCCGGATCAGGAATTATTTTCGATCATTCACCCTGGTCCGCCAGTCTTGAACTTATCCAGAGAATACGGAATTTTCCGGGAACTGAAAGAGAAGTGGCGAGCGATTCTGAAGGGAGTTATCTGCCAGCATGTCAACCGGTCTTCACCAGTGTTTGCCATTCTCGCTGCGATCGCCGTTGATACCGTAGGCTGGGTCTGTTACGGCATTGCTATCACTCAATACCTGATCATAGGCCTGGTCACATCGCGTGACCGCGCACTGGACGTGCTCTCCGAATTTGATCGGCAAGTCACACTTCGCCGTCGAGAGCTGATCGAAGAATTCGACCTGAATGATTCAGATGTCAGAGCAGCAGCTCGAAAGCGATGCGCTGAGGAAGCAGAACAGGAAACACTTCCCCCCGGCGCAGTAGAAGTGGATGAAACCAATGCGTCCGCCTGACCGGGATCGGCCGCTTATTCTTCAGACGCTTTTTTCTTGGCGGTTTTCTTCTTCGCTGTTTTTTTTGTGGCAGCCTTTTTGGTTGTCTTCTTTTTCGCAGCCGCTTTTTTGGTTGTCTTTTTCGCGGCTGCTTTCTTCGTTGTTTTTTTCGCTGCTTTCTTTTTGCCTGCTGACTTCTTTTTCGTTCCTTTTTTCGCCGCTTTGGCTTCAATCCATTCGAGCGCCTGCTCCAGTGTTACCGTTTCGACTTCATAACCTTTGGGAATGGTCGCGTTAATTTTACCATGCTTGACATAGGGTCCGTAACGACCATCGAAGATGGCGACCTGTTCTTCGTCTTCCGGGTGTTTCCCCAGTTCGCGAATCGGTGTGGGAGCACTGCGTTTGCGGGCCTGCTTCAGTAATTCAACGGCCCGATCCAGGCCGATGGTCAGAATATCGTCTTCCTTGCCCAGCGACTTATAAACTTTGTCGTGCAGCACGTAAGGTCCGAAGCGACCGATGCCTGCGTTGACTTTCTTTCCGGTTTCAGGATGCTCGCCTAAGAAGCGTGGCAGACTCAAATATTTCAACGCCAATTCAAAATCAATGGAATCCGGATCGACGTTCTTGGGAATACTGACGCGTTTGGGCTTGGGACCATCTTCGATAACATCCCCTAACTGCAAGTAAGGACCAAACGGACCGTGCAGCTTATATATGGGTGTGTTCTCCTCGGGATGCATGCCAAGAGACTTCGGCCCTTCACTCTTCAGGCGAATTAATTTCTGTGCCAGTTCATTCGTCAGATCAGCGGGTGCAATATCATCGGGAATGGAGGCAGAAACCGGTTCCTCTTCTGATTCATCTGAGACATAGGGACCATAGCGGCCTACACGAACCGCAGACTCGATCCCTTCGAGATCCAACGTACAGATTTCACGCGCGTCGATGGTTTCTTCTTTGGATTTCACCTGCTCATCCAGGCCTTCTTTGCCACGATAGAACTGGTTTAAATACGGTAGTCGATCCCCTTCTCCAACGGCAATATCGTCCAGTTCCTGTTCCATAGCGGCAGTAAACTGCAAGTCGACCAGATTCGGGAAAAATTTTTCGAGCAGTCGCGTCACAGCCAGTGCTGTAAAAGTCGGGACAAGCTGGCTGCCTGATTTTTTCACATAACCACGATCCTGAATCGTACCGATAATGGAAGCGTACGTACTCGGACGACCGACGCCTTCGCTCTCCATTTTACGAACAATGCTGGCTTCCGTATAACGCGCGGGAGGTTTCGTTTCGTGCTTGAGCGGTTCGACCTGACTGGCTTCCAACGCCTGGTTTTCTTCCAGAGGTGGCAGCATGGATTCACTGTCATCCAAGGCTGCTTCCGGATCATCAGAACCTTCGACATACGCGCGGAAGAAGCCGGGAAATTCGACGTGCCGCCCGGTGGCCCGAAATTCGGCATCCGCGGCGGTGATCGTGACGGTTTGAAAACGTAGCTTGGCTTCTTCCATCTGCGTGGCCATCGTCCGCTTCCAGATCATCGCATACAGTTTGGCCTGTTGCCCCTTCAAACCGATTTCTTCAGCAGTTTTCATCTGCTTGCCGGCAGGACGAATCGCTTCGTGTGCTTCCTGTGCCCCTTTGGATTTCGTATCAAAGCGACGGACTTCCGGGTAGAGATAGTCTTTGCCGTATAAATCTTCAATCCGCTGGCGTGAAGCAGAGACGGCTTCGTTTGAGAGATTGACACTGTCAGTACGCATATAAGTAATGTGACCGTCTTCATACAGTCGCTGCGCGACCTGCATGGTTTCCCGGGCCGACATATTCAGCTTGCGGTTCCCCTCCTGTTGCAGTGTACTGGTCGTAAATGGCGCGGGTGGTTTCCGTGACTGCAGACGCTGCTCGACCGAGGTGACTTTCCAGTCTGACTTTTTAACACGCTCCAATAAGTCAGCGGCCTGCTGCTCATTAAGCAAGAGGACATTGGCACCCTCTTTCAGTTTCCCCGTCGATTCGTCGAAGTCTTTTCCGCTGGCAACTTTCTTGCCGCCTACAGTGGAGAGCATCGATTCAAACTCGGCGCCTGCGTCTGTTTTCAGCTGCGCCTTCAAATCCCAATAGGTACCACTTTTAAATGCCAGACGTTCCAATTCACGCTGTACCAGAATTCGCACTGCCACCGATTGCACGCGACCGGCTGAAAGACCGCGGGCGATTTTCTTCCAGAGTAGCGGGCTCAATGTAAATCCGTACAAACGGTCCAGGACGCGGCGGGTTTCCTGAGCCGAGACCAGGTTCAGGTCAAGTTCTCGAGGATTGGCAATCGCCTCCTGAATGGCTTCTTCGGTAATTTCCGAGAAAACCATGCGTTTTACAGGAACTTTGGGCTTGAGCAGTTCGGTCAGATGCCAGCCGATGCTTTCTCCTTCGCGGTCTTCGTCGGTCGCGAGAATCAGTTCTTCTGCATCTTTCAAAGCGTCCTTGAGTTCCTTAACCGTTTTCTTCTTCTCTTTAGGAACCAGGTAATACGGTTCAAATTCCGATTCGACATTGACGCCTAAGGTAGCCCATTTGTGTTTTTTCTTGAATTCAGAAGGGACATCGGAGGCTTTGGTGGGCAAATCGCGAACGTGCCCCATACTGGCCAGGACCTTATATTTACTCCCTAAATAGCTGCCGATTTTCTTGGCTTTAGCCGGTGATTCAACGATCACTAATGCTTTCAGCTTCTTCTTTGCCACCAGACTTGCCCTTCCTGAGAAACCGACGTAAACCTTGTTAACAAGGCCATCCTGACTACAATACGCGGCTCAATCGTTCCTGTTTTATATTTTTTGATTCGTTTCACCGGATCAATTCGATAACTTCATCCGGCAATCCATACCCGCCACAAAACTCTCTGTCAAGCCTGTATTTATTTTTTCACGCCGGATGTTCGCCTTGAATGAGGCACTTTTTGTAATAAGAACAGGCAGGAAACAACAGGATTCTTTGATAGAAGACTTTCACGAATGGCCCGAATAAATTACAACACATAAAATAATCGGAAAACTCTTTTCCAATTAGAAGATACGAAAAGCGGTGATCTCGTCAACCGGATCCGGGTGGCGCGTGAATTTCACTTTAGGAAATCGATTTTATTCGACTTGCAGACTGAAGAAGGAAACAGAATGGCCTCGCCACTGGAATTGTTTCGTAAAAACCAAAAAGTATTAATGGTGCCGCTCACCATCCTGGCTATGTTCGCGTTTATCGTCATGGACCAGTTGAACCCCAATCAGTTCCCCCCCATTCTGGGCATGCTGGTATTTGGTGGCCTGTTCTGGTACCTGGGGAAAGACCGCGGTAAGGGAATGCTGTTCGCCATCATCGGAGGTGTTGTTGGCCTTTTTGTCGGATATACCGTAATGCCCCGCCAGGGTGCCGCGATGGTTGTCAAGACAACCGCTGGAGACATCGAACAGAGAGAATTTCAAACTCTTGTCAAAAATCGCCAGATTGCGAACCAGTTTGTCATCAGAACGTATTTTGAATCTCTACCGGAAGAAGAACGGGAACGTGCCCAGGCACCTCGGGGCGCTCTGTTCGGTTTTGGCCGAGATACCGAAGACGATATCATCCTTGAATTTCTGTTCCGTAAAGAAGCAGACAAGATGAAGCTGGTTGTTTCAGATGACGCCGTCACGCAATATGTGTCCCGCTATACAAACAACAAACTCAGCCGGGACTCCTTCAAGAAAGTCTGCCAGGGCATTGGAGTCACAGAAGGTCAGATTTATGACATTCTCAGAGATCAGCTCAAGGCCCGGATGGCTTTTCAATTGCTGCGACCGGAGGTATCTCTGACACCGGATCAGTACTGGGGCTTCTACAAAAAATTCAATGTCCGCGAAGAACTGGAAGTTGTTGCTCTGCCGGTCAAAGATTTCAAAGCCCAGGTGGCTGCGCCTACCGAAGCGGAGAAGAAAGCCTTTTATGAAAAATACAAAGGGGTGTTCCCGAACGAGACGGGCCCCGGTTCTCCCGGCTTACGTCAGCCACAACGCGTTCAGGTTGAGTACCTGATGGTTGACTATGAAGACACCGAAAAGTTGGTCCCGCCTGTCACAGAGGCTGAGATTAAGGCTTTCTACGAAGAAAATAAAGAACGTCTTTACAAGAATAACCCCATTCCAGATTCACCTGATCTTCCGGCACCGTTTGCACCTCAAAGCCCAGCTGCTCCTAAAATGAATCGGCCTGTAGAAGCTGAGAAACCTGGTAGTAGTGCGAAAAAGCCGGCTACCCCGGACGCCCCTCAACCAGCGCCGACAAAAGAAACAAAACCAAAGGCTGCTCCTGAGAAGCCCAAGGAAACTCCCGAAAAGAAAACAGAGAAGAAAGAAGAATCCAGCGCCCTTGATTCGGAACTCACCACCTTTGTTTCACTTTTAGATGAAAAGCCCGCTGAGACACCTGTGGTCGCTCCCAAACCGGGTGCGGCTCCTGCGACGACCAAACCGGAGAATCCGACTACCGCACCGGCACCACTGGAGCCGTACCGTCCTCTGAACGACGATCTGAAAAGCGAAATTCGCGATCAGCTGCTACGCGAACGGACACTGGCGCTGATGAAGGAAAAGATCACCGCCGCTGTCACTTACATGAATGACCTCAGCTATCGCATTACCAGTCCGGCTGAAGGCGTGGCCCCTCCTACTCCGGAAGAGGTCACTAAAATGTTGAAAGAGTATGCCGCCAAACATCAATTGATTTACAACATCACACCAATGATGTCTGCACAGGAGATGGAAGAATCGGAGAAGTATCCTCTGGGTACGGCCAAAGAGCCATCCTTGAATCAGTTTGCCGCTCAACCCCGAACTGTCATTGAACAGTTATTTGAGACACCAGTTGACCTGCTTTACTCAGCCTATGAAGCGGAAGATTCCTTCTCCAGCGGTTTGATCTCGTACTGGAAAGTCAAACATGTCGACGCTACGATTCCAAAGTTTGACGACCCTAAGATCGACGAACAGATTACCGCCCAGTTAAAACTGGAAGCGGCTCGACCTATTGCCATGAAACGGGGTGAAGAACTCAAAAAGCTGATCCTTGACGCTGGTGATAAAACGATGTCCGAAGCGATCTCCAGCCAGACGATTACCGGAAAGAAAGAGGGAACGGAACTTTCCACAACGACGACCGAATCGTTCAGCTGGATGCGCACCTCAACAGCGGGTGCCAGCAACCCGTTCTCGATGCCTCGCCCGGAACTATCAAGCATTTCAGCCATCGATGGTGCCGGCAATGAGTTCATGGAGCAGATTTTCGACAATATGAATGACGGAGACGTAGGCGTGCTCATGAATGCCGACAAATCGGTTTGTTATGTTGTGAAAGTCATGAACCGCATTCCTTCGACAGAGGGTGGCTTAACCGCCATGTACCAGGAATTCCTCAAAACGGACCTGTTCTTCTTCTTCTCACCTTATCTGCCATTGGCTCAAATGGAGCAACAGCAGACGAATTTTGAATGGAGCCGCGAGCTCGAAGAGAAATACCAGGTACAGAAATTCTTCCAGGAACTGGCAGAAACAGAAGAACGGGTCGAATAAAATCGTCCCGCAAAACCAATGAATTCCGAATCGGTTGTGCCTTAACAGGTACAACCGATTTTTTTATTTCCCCTGCCTTGATTTTGGCCGCTTTCGGAATTATTTTTTGCAAAACCAGCGAGAAAAGGGCTGGACATCAGGAAAATTGATGATTAATCATAGAGAAACAGATTGGGTATTTCTTGAGTCTGCGACTGCCTGATGGCTTCGACCATCAAATCCGACTTCAGGGCGTATCAAGAGAAAATAATAACCTCACAAGTTCGAAGAAGATCCAGCTAACTCAAAAGGGACTCTCATCCTTTGTTGTGTTTTTAACACGATCCAGTTAAAAATGAACGAGTTCAATAAGCTTGTCGTTTTTCAAACAGAGCCGCTATACTTCTGAAAAACAGCAAGCCCTTAGCATTCACGTTTTCTGTTGAATCAACCCACGAGACAATCATCGGGAGTATTATTGCAATGTCGGAACAGGTTCAGCAATCTCCTGCCGGACAGGCAGCAGGCACATCCCAGGAGAAGATGATCGAAGCCATCGGATTGAGCAAATTCTATGGCCAGTTTACCGCCACAAAAGATGTGACATTTTCAGTCCCCCGTGGTCAGGTTGCTGCCTTTCTGGGCCCTAACGGCGCCGGAAAGTCCACTACGATGAAACTTCTGACAGGTTTTCTTTCCCCCAGTGAAGGTCAGGCGAAGGTCGGTGGTTTTGATGTGAGTACTCATCGAATCGAAGCCAGCCAGAAACTCGGCTATCTGCCGGAAAACGGTCCGCTCTACGAAGAAATGACGCCACAGGGATTTCTGAAATATGCCGGCGGCGTGCGTGGCATGTCGAGTGCGGAGTTGAGCAACCGGCTAGAGTTCGTCATGGAAAAATGCGATTTGAGCAGTGTCTGGAAAAAACCGATCCGCAAGCTGTCCCGAGGTTTCCGACAACGTGTAGGCATGGCCCAGGCTTTGCTGCACGATCCAGACATCTTAATTCTAGACGAACCCACCAGTGGCCTGGACCCGAACCAGAATCAATCTGTGCGCGACTTAATTCGCAGCCTGGGAAAAACAAAAACCATTCTGCTTTCGACACACATCCTGCAGGAGGTCAAAGCGGTCTGCAGCCGCGTGATTCTGATCAATCAGGGATCGGTCGTGTTTGACGGATCTGTGGATGAGCTGGGAAGCAGCCAGGATGATATGGAAGCCCGTTTCCATAAACTGACACACGCGTAATTTGTTTTTCACCGACCAATTTAGTTTCATATAAAGCTGACGTAAGGACCCTTCCATTATGTTGCGGAACAACGTTGTATTGGCCGTATTCAAGCGAAACGTACAAAGTTACTTTTCCGGAGTGCTGGGTTATCTGTTTATTGTTGTGTTTGTGGTAGCAGGCGCGTTTGCTGCCTTCAATCAACAATTCTTCGCCAACAATCAGGCGAACCTGGATCAGCTGAGTCTGTGGTATCCCTTACTGCTCCTGTTCATAATCCCTGCGATTACCATGGGGGCCTGGGCCGATGAGAAAAAAATGGGAACGGACGAACTGCTGTTTACCATGCCTGCCTCAGATCTGGAGATCCTGCTGGGTAAATTTCTGGCAGTGCTTGCCGTATATACAATTGCCCTGCTGTTTTCGGTGACCCATATCTTTGTCTTATGGAGCATTGGAAACCCTGATATTGGGGTCATGTTTACCACTTATTTTGGGTACTGGCTGGCCGGTGCCTCCTTACTGGCGGCTGGCATGTTTGCTTCTGCCTTAACCAGCAGTACCACTGTGGCATTTGTCTTGGGAACCGTGATCTGCGCCGTGCCGGTCTTCATCGGGCAAGTAGCGCCCTCCAGTAATCTGATTCAGGGTTTGAGCCTGGTCGAACAGTTTCAGGACTTTAGCGCCGGCGTTCTTCCGCTGGGCTCCATACTGTATTTCATCTCGCTGGCTGTCATGATGCTGTACTTGAACCGGATTCTGATTACACGTCGGCACTGGAGCGCCCAGGAACAAAACTCGATGGGCCTGCAGTACCTGGTACGTACTGTGTCTCTGGCCGTCATTCTGATCAGTGCGAACGTGATTGTCTCCTATGGCAGTAGCCGTATCGATATGACCAGCGAAAAGGTCTACAGTCTCTCCCAAACCACCAAAGATCTGATCGCCAAAATTGATGAGAAAAACCCGATTACGATCGAAGCCTTTATCAGCCCTGAAGTCTCACGAGAATATGTGCCGATTCGCAAACGACTGATCGGCCTGCTAAGAGAATACAATCAACTGGGTGGAAAACGACTGCAAGTTCGTTTTGTCGACGTAGTCCCTTTCAGTAAAGAGGAAGAAGAAGCCCGCCTGTTGAATATTTCACCCCAGCGGGTTCAAACCGAACGAGGCGGACGGGCGTTTGTGGATACCATTTTCATGGGAGCCGTCGTCAAAAGCGGCACAGATGAAGTCGTGATCCCCTTCTTCAACGTAGGAACTCCGATTGAATATGAATTAACGCGTTCAATTCGTACAGTCTCAAAAGATGAGCGGCTGACCGTGGGAATTTTAAACACCGATGCCAGCATCTTCGGTGGCCTGAATATGGGCCAGGGAGGCAACCAGCCCCCCTGGCTGATTGTCAGCGAGCTCAAGAAGCAATACAAAGTCGAACAGGTCTCGCCCGATTCCCCCATCAGCGATACCGCTTATGATGTTCTGATCGCGGTTCTGCCTTCTTCGCTGACACAACCACAGCTGAAGAATCTGGTTGACTATGTTAAAAAAGGAAAACCGACTCTAATCTGCGATGACCCGTTGCCTGTCTACGGTGGCGGTCGAGGAATCCAAAACGCACCCCGCATGCCCAAACCGAGTCCCGGAGGCGGGATGTTCGGCATGCGTCAACCGCCGCCCACACCCAAAGCCGATGAAGGACGTTTAACTTCGTTACTCAACGTACTGCAGATTGCCTGGGATAATGGTGAAGTTGTCTTTGATTACTTTAATCCGCATCCGGAATTTGCCGAAGTCGTGCGTCCCGAGTTGATCTTCATCAGCCCGAAAAGTGGCACACGTAGTGCGTTCAGCTTGAACAGCAACATTACCAGTGGATTACAGGAAATCCTGACCTTCTTCCCGGGCAGTATTCGTCCGCGGAAAGACAGAGATCTAAATTTTGAGCCGTTACTTCGAACCGGCCCGAATTCGGGATTGCTGGCCTGGGGTGAAATTACCAGTCCGTTTTTCAATTCGATCCGGATCGCCCAGGAGCCACCACGTGTGATTGACGAACATGCTCACGTGCTGGCAGCGCATATCACATCGACACCGAAATCAAAAGAGAAAAATATCAATGTGATCTTTGTTGCTGATGCTGACCTGATTTCGGACGAGCTGTTCAACATCCGAGAACGCCAGGCGTTTGGCTTAAAAATCGACAACGTGACATTCCTGTTGAACTGTGTCGACCAACTGGCGGGCGATGACTCTTACATCGCACTGCGCAAACGCCGTGAAAAGCACCGTACGCTGACTCTGGTGGAACGGGAAACGTCTGTATTTGTAAAAGAACGAAATGAAGAACGGGAAAAAGCCACAAAGGACGCGGAAGCCAAACTGTCCGAAGCCCGTGACCGTCTCAAAGCCGAGCGGGATAAAATTGAGCAGGATAAATCGCTTGATAATCGGACAAAACAGATCATGCTGCGAATGGCTGAGGAAAACGAAAGCCGACGCCTGGAAGTGGATGAAGCCAAAATTGATCGGGAAAAACAGCAGCAGATCGAGAAAATCAAAGCCCAGACGGAACGTCAGATTCGAGAAATCGAAGATCGCATCCGCTGGTACGCGATTCTTGTTCCGCCTTTCCCGGCAATTCTACTGGGAATCTGCTTCCTGTTTTTCCGTATGAAAAATGAAAACCAGAATATCTCTCCTGACCGGAGACTGAAGAAATAGTCGGAGGCCGATTCTCAGAATCACCTTTGATTTGAAAATATAAAACGACGTCTTGATTGAATTCAATTTAAACCATTGTTTTAAGTAAAATCGTTTGCCATGAATGAAACGACCAGAACACTGACCTTTGTAGGGATTGCGGTGGCAGCACTCGTCGCCGCTTACGTGACCGATCGCACATCTCAACCCACGGAGTTGACAGGCTACGAGAATGTGGGAGAAGAATTCTACCCGGACTTTGCTGACCCGACGCAGGCGAAGTCGCTACGTGTCGTCAGCTACAACGAAGACTCTGCCACATTGAAAGTCTTCAATGTGGAATTTAAGGACGGCGTCTGGAAAATCCCGTCGCACCACGATTACCCGGCTGATGCAGAAGATGAACTCGCTGAAACAGCCGCGTCACTGGTGGGCGTTGTGCGTGGTGCGTTAGAAAGCCGGCGCAAAAGTGATCATGAACGTTTTGGGGTGATAGATCCACTCGATGAATCCAACACGAATCTCAAAGGACGCGGCCAGCGGTTAACTCTTTCGAAAGAAGGGGGCGCACCGCTGGTTGACTTTATTGTGGGAAAACAGGTTCCCGGTGAGCCTAATGAATATTTCGTGCGTAAAGTGGATGAAGACTCGGTCTATCGCACCAAACTCAACGTCGACCTTTCCTCCAATTTTTCTGACTGGATTGAACCCGATCTGCTGAAAGTGGATCGAGATCGCCTCGTTGAAATCATCGTCAATAAATACTCAATTGATGAAGGTAAGCGGCGGATTGTGAATCGGGAACTATCCACGCTCACTCGGAAAAATCCGAAGGCCCCTTGGGAGTTGGAAGGGTTAAAACCGGAAACCGAGAAGCTGAATACCAGTGATGTCAACCAGATGATCAATACACTGGATGACTTAAAAATTCAGGGGATCCGCCCCAAACCTGCAGGTATTGCGGCCGAATTGAAAAAATCAGGTAATCTGCGCCTGGATCCACTCGACTTTGTCGACCTGCAAAGCAAAGGATTTATTTTAGCCAGCGATCCTCAGGGAAATCAGCAACTGGTTTCGAATGAAGGGGAAGTGATTGCAGCGACAAATCAGGGAGTCGTCTACTCGTTGTACTTCGGAGAAATTTTCACTGGTAGTGCGCTGGATATCGAAGTAGGAAACAGCGGTAAAGAGAAAGACAAAAAACCGGAAGAGAAATCCAAGGCTGCTGATTCAGCAAAAGAGACAGAGAAAAAAGCGGATGAAAAAGCAGACGATGGTGCATTGAAAACCAGCCGTTACCTGTTTGTCACGGTGACATTCGACCCGTCTTTTATTGGTGATCCCCCACAAAAACCAGCAGAACCCAAGAAACCGGCTGGCCTCAAAGAGAAAACCGACAACGAGAAAAAAGAAGAGACCAAGCCAGCTGATCAGGATAAAAAAGAGGACAAAGCCAAAGCGGAAGAAAAACCCAGCCCTGAAGCTGAGTATGAAATCGCCATGAAAAAATATCAGTCTGAGCTGAAAACCTACGAGAAGCAGCTCAAAGAATATGATGAGAAAGTGGTGAAAGGGAATGAACTGGTTCAACAGCTGAATGAACGATTTGCAAACTGGTATTATGTGATTTCAGCAAACAGCTTCGAGACGCTTCGTATGTCGCGCAAAGCACTGATTGAGCCTGTCGAGAAGCCGAAAGAAGAATCAGGTAAGCCAGGCCCTGCAAATCCGACCGGCGGAAAACCAGCAGCCAAGCCTGCAGGTCCCACGACCAAGCCAGCACCTGCTCCAGCTCCAAAACCTGCCCCTTCGAAAACGGACGCGAATGATAAGCCAGATCAACCTGCCGCGAAACCGAATGCTGGTAAACCAGAGGCTGCCAAACCGAAAACCAAACCCACGCCACCGAACGCTCCCCCCAAAAACAACTGACCATTAAACCAGTCCCCTGTTATCAAGCCAAACCTGCGACGGGCCTCAGATCAGAGGCCTTTTGTGGAGTTTTGGCTTTTTTTATGGAGTGAGAGTCGACTCTGTTCCGGTTAGGTAAACTTTGCCGGCCATGTTCCTGTTATTCAGGTGATTCGGATTGAATCGCTCACAGAACTTCCGCCTGTCCTACCGATAGAGCATAGTGAACGATTTATAACAATTTTGTAAGTTGCTCACACTTTACCGGGTCAATCCGTTATCATTTACATAGGTTCAGCTGCAAAGGAATTGCAGTTTGTACTTGTGAAGGAGTCACAGATATGAAAAGACTTCCCAAGCGAATCCAATGGGGCATTATCGGCTTTTCAGCTGTTTTATTAGTCGGCTTGTCGATCGAACTCTCCAAAGCGGGAACAAAAGTCGAATCAGCGAGTTCGTCTGACAATTACATCAAATGGCACGCCGATCTGGAAACAGCGCATCGGGCGTCACTCAAAAGCAACAAGCCGGTTTACATCGTGTTTGATGCCAGCTGGTGCACCTACTGCCGAAAACTGGAAAAAGACACGCTTTCTGATCCCCGAATGGCTCGTTATCTGAATCAGGCGTTCGAACCTGTTCATCTGGATTTCGATAAAGACCGGAAAATTGCAGATGTTTTGAAGGTGAAATCGATTCCCTGCACAGTCGTTCTGAGTTCAGAAGCCGACCTGCTGGCCCGCCAAGTGGGCTACTCCAAGGTCCCCCGTTATCACTCCATGCTGGAAAAAGCCCGTAAATTACAGGCTGTCATCCACCACATCGAGTACTCGGAAGGCCGCTGATTTCTCCTGATATCCCTTATTCCGTACAGGCGCAAATCTTGATAAATCTTCGAAGAACGTGTACTTTGCGCATATGAATAAAAGCAAAGAGCCTTTTGGCATCAATCCGTCGGGTGAAGGTGACTCCTGGGAGTCCCTCGCAGGTGATCTGTTTGGCATCGATTTCGACCAGCAAGTCGAACCGGTGCCTACGGACTTCGATGACAGTCTAGCTGAAGAAATCGAAGAGGAAACTCCCGACGAACCGGAAGCCGTTGAGCAGGAACCGGCTCCCATTTCAGCGAAATCAGAATCACCCAATGATTCTGTCGACGACGATGAGGACGACGACTTTTTTGGTGCCTCTCTGTTTGACGAAGACGAGATCAGTCCCACAGAGGAAAGTCCCGCTGAAGTTGAGCTGGAAGTTGAAGAAGACGACGAGGATGTAACAGAAGACATTCTCGACGTTTTTGAAGACGATGACGAAGAGGACGAAGAAGAAGAAATCGAAGAGGATTTCGTTCCCGCTGCTACGACCGAAGAAAAAGCCAGTGCTGACGAAGAGGATGAAGAAGAAGATACCTATTGGGATGCACTGGATGGCTGGAACTGGGACGAAGAAGATTCTTCCCTGGCAAAAGTGAATCAGCCCGAAGCTTCTGATGACGACGAGGACGAAGAAGTAGCAGTGGCAGAAAACCCAAAACCTGCTCAAAAGAAGCCTGCAAAGTCGCGATCTCAAAAACCCAAAAAGAAAAAACCTTCAAAAAGCAAACCGGTCGCGCGCACCGATGAGCGTCTCGATGATGACGACTCATTCGGTTTTGGTCTCATCTCTCAAGAAGTCGCCTTTGACTCCGATGATGACGAAGATGATCTCGAAGACGAATCAGAGGCCGTTGCCGAAGAGAGTACTGAAACGGAAGAAGAAACCGAAAAAGCGGTCGAAACAAAACGACCCCGTAGACGCCGACGCCGCAGACGAGGTCGCTCTCGTAAAAGTGAAGAGTCTGCTGAAAGTTCTGAAGAGGAACAAGAGCAGTCAGAAGAAGAAACGGAACTTGAAGCCGAGACTGAATCTGATGTTCAGGAAGCGGAAGAAGAAAGTAAACCCAAGCGTTCAAGACGACGTTCTCGCAGACGCAAAAGCCCAGTTGAAGCCGAATCTGCTGATTCGGAAGAATCATCGGAAGACGAAGAAACTTCTCATCCTGATAAAGAAGCATCGGAAAATAAATACCCGAATGTACCGAGTTGGGAAGAAGCGATTTCTTACCTGCTGAATCCCAAACTGGTCGGTGGTAGTAAGTCTGGTAAAGGCGATAACGAAGACAAAAGTTCTTCTCCGTCCTCTTCCTCTGCAGATGACCAGAGTCGCAGACGACCGAAACGATCATCGCGCCGCCCGTCCAATAAGCGGGGCGGAGGTGGGAATCGCCGTCAGACTCCAAAGCAAAAGTAATCATCACTGCCTGAGGAAACCTGGCTGCATCTTGCTTTGATTACAGGAGCAAAACGGCAGCCTGTTCTGAAAGAGTTTTGATAATGTCAGCTTCATTTACTTCTCCCGTGGAAACTGTCGCAGAAATTCCGGTACTGAGAAAACTGGTTGATGCACAGCGTAAGCAGAATGCATCGATTGGTTTTGTGCCTACCATGGGGGCGCTACACGCCGGTCATGTCAGTCTAATTGAAGCGGCACGACGCGACTCTGATTTTGTGGTGGTTTCGATCTTCGTCAATCCAACACAATTTGGTCCTAACGAAGATTTTGATCAATATCCTCGGGTGGTGGAACAGGACCTTGCCAAATGTCACGAGGCAGGAGCCGACCTTGTCTGGCTGCCTACCACTAAGATCATGTACCCGGAGAATTTCTCAACCTGTGTCATCGTCAAAACGCTGTCTCAGGTACTGGAAGGAAAAACACGCCCTGATCACTTTGAAGGCGTGACCACAGTCGTCACCAAACTCCTGTTGAGTTGTTTGCCGGATGTCGCGTACTTCGGTGCCAAGGACTATCAACAGCAGGCGATTATTCGTCGCATGTGCCTCGATTTAAATATCCCCGTGGAGATCAAAACCTGTCCGATCATCAGAGATACGGATGGCTTAGCTTTAAGCAGCCGCAACGCTTATCTCTCTGAGTCTGAACGTGAATCAGCCTTATCGCTTTCACGTGCTCTGAAGCTGGCCGAGGAACGAGTGAACGCCGGAGAGACAGATCTGAATCAACTCAAAGCGGACATGCAGCAACTGATCAGCACAACGCCGCTGTTAAAACTGGATTATGCCACGATCGTCGATGCAGACACACTGGAAGAGATTTCCACCCCACAGCCAGCCATGGTCGCGTTGGTCGCCGCCTATGCCGGCGCCACCCGCTTGATCGATAACTGCCCGCTCTCTGCCGAATCAACGCAATAAAACGATATTTTCTGGCTGGTTCTGCCGAACTGATATTGACGTAACGCTTTCGAAAATAAGAAGATAGTCAACAACCGTTTGCGTAGATTCTCTCAAAACCCGTTTTTCCAGAGAAGAGCGGGAACTAAGTTCGGCCTCTGTTCGTCCATTACATACTGTGACCAACAATGATCAACACCTGATTCAAGAATGTTTGGCAGGTCGCACTGAAGCGTTTGATCAACTGGTCCTGAAATATCAGGATCGTCTGTACCGAACGTTAGTGCGGATTCTGGGCTCCAGTGACGATGCGCGCGATGCCGCCCAGGAAGGTTTTACACAGGCATTCTTTAAACTAAAGACTTTTCGAGGGACAGCCGCCTTTTATTCCTGGTTGTTCCGCATTTCCTTTAATGCGGCAATCACACAAAAACGAAAAAACAAACGGACGTCCACAACACTGGATACACAAGACAATCCTGCCAGCCAATGGCTGGTTGATTCACACCCCGAAACTCATCCCCCCGATGTCGTAGAGCTTTCTGAGCGAAAAAAAATCGTTCATATGGCATTGAATGAGCTACAAGAAGAATATCGCACCCCTTTGATCTTAAGAGAACTGGAAGGGATGTCTTACGGGGAGATTGCCGAAATCACGGAAATCCCTTTGGGAACAGTCAGGAGCCGTATTTTTAGAGGAAGGAATGAACTGAAACAGAAACTGAACATGCTTTTTCAAGATCAACCGCAATCGCATGTTCCTGAGTCTGACCACGAGTCATCGATAAGTGAAACAAAATGAGTAGTCAACCACCTTCAAACGAAAACCTGTCGGCTTACTTCGATCATGAAGTCTCGCCCGAGGAACGCCGCGAACTGGAATCGCTGCTGGAGGATTCTCCGGAAGCACGACAGGAGTTGCATGAATTCGGCGAACTGTCCCGGCTGCTACAGGAAACTGCCACAGAATCGGCGCCTCCCGAACTCGCGGCTTCGATCCGCCGTCGTATTGAGCAGGAAACCCTGCTGACTGATACCAGCTCAACCGGTGTCAAACACGGCCCTTCCCTGCTGCGTTACCGAATTGCTGTCGCGATTAGCGCCTGCTCTTCCATGGCGGCACTGGTCTTATTTATTTTATTGATGCAAATCCCGGAACCTGCACAACAATTCTCAAACACTGGTCGATTTTCATTGCGGGCTCCTGCTGAGGCTGAAAAGGAATCACTCGTTTTATCACGAAACACATCCCCCCAAGATGCTTACAACGTTGCTCTGGAAGATTCTATATCCTCTGGCAAGAAAGACAAAACAACAATCACTGCTGAGACCGCCCCTTCGGTCGCACTGCGTTCGGCCGAGCTCCCCCCTGCTTCAGAACCCGCCCCCAACGAAGGACTGGCGATGCCTGCACCCGAAGCACGAAGAATGGAGGGGAATTTTCGGATCACGAATTCTGTCGCTGAGAAGAAAGCTGCCGAGCATCTTGCGACACTTGGAGTGGCAGTTCAACCACGTCCCGCGTCTGGAATTCCCAGCCATGTTCCCGTCGATTCCATTCGCATTGGAGATGCATTTCCTTATTTTAGTGAAATCAACGGAAAAGTCGCCGTGATTGAAGTCCGCGTGGTGGATGTAAAACGGGCACTGGGAACGATGGAATTACTGTTGGCCCGAAACAATATTCCGGTGAATCTAAAGAAACAGTCTGACGTTGAGCGCCAGCTACAACGTTCTCGCAATTTAAAAACCAAAGCGGCCGGCCAAAAGGTGCGAAAAGCCCAAGATGCAGGCAACTCTGACAATGAACTATTTGCCGTGTATGTGGAAGCCACAGACACACAACTCGCATCTGCACTGCAAGAATTCCAGAACGACCTCAAACAGGATCAGCTTGTTGGTCTTACCTTGCAACCGGCCATTAACGAATCTTCCTTGATAGATCCGGTTGAAGAATTACCTCAACTGCTGGCATATCAACAACAGTCAACGAAAACGGCAACAAAAAAAGCAGAAGCCAAAGGCGTCACGGATCTGGCATTAAACGAACAGAGTAATGCAGTGAAGCCGTTCGCAAAGGGCGCCCGCGCCAAGGAAACTGCTGCAGCCGACCTGAAGCAGCAATCACTCCAAACTGAATCAAAAAAACAACGCTCCTACCAGACACGCTACCGGATGCAACTTCCACCAGAACCACTGGGACAAAAATCCAAAATGATTCAATGGAATATGCCACGCGTTCCTGTGTCCGGGGAACCAACCGCTGCATTGAATGGACAACCACTGGTAGCGTCAAAACCGAGCTTGCCCCCAAATACCCACTGGCAGTATCTGGGTAAGACACCCGTTTCCAATTCGCCCGTGAAAGTTCTCTTTGTCTTCAAGGGCACAGCCACTCCCGCCACAACCCCGGCACCCAACTAATGAGGGTGCCAGGAAGTGGCATGAATTGAGCGAAGTCGTTTGCCGCTACTTTGCGGGACCGACTCGACCTTTGGTTTTGGTCGGGATGCGGACGAGGTAAGTATCTGCAGTCAGATACAATGTCGATCCATCATTGCCCCAGGCACAGTTGGCAGTCCGTTCGCCTGTGCTGATGCGTCCCAGCAATTCGCCGGCTGGTGTAAAGACATAACAGCCGCCAGGGCCTGTCGCGAAGACGTTGCCTTTCAAATCCGTTTTCAAACCGTCGGGCAGGCCAGGCAGTTTACCGACCGATTCCGTCGCATCATAGAATACTTTGCCGGTTCCGAGCGTACCATCTTGATTAACGGGAAATGCTTTCCAGATCGCCGCTTTCGGATCAGACTGTGCGACGTACAATGTTTTTTCGTCGGGTGAAAATGCAATTCCGTTGGGACGGGTCATTTCTTTTGTGAGCAGGGTCAGCGTGCCATCGGTTGCCAGTCGATAGACGCCACAGAAGTCAAGTTCACGCCGCGGATCATCATACCGATTGGGCAGACCGTAAGGAGGGTCGGTAAAATACAGGTCTCCGTTTGATTTGAAGGTACCATCATTGGGGCTGTTTAACCGCTTGCCCATATAATTATCAACCAGCGTCCGTTTGCCGCCCTCTTTGGTCAGCACGGAAACACGGCGATCGCCGTGTTCGCAGGAGACCAGACGTCCCTGGGGATCGAGGAACAGTCCGTTGCAGCCGGGCTCATTGCCATAGGGAGTGACTCCCGTATAACCCGAGGGCTTCATGAACAGGCTGGCACCTTCGCCTTCTTTCCACTTCATGACCGAGTTACGGGGAATATCTGAAAACAGCAGAAATCCATCTTTGGCATCTCCCATCCAGACCGGTCCTTCTGACCAGTCAAATCCGGAAGAGAGAACCTCAATCTTCGCATCCTTGTCTATCAGTTGATCGAGGCGTGGATCAAGACGAACGATTTCTCCAAGTGTGGGATAATTGGTCGAATCCTGAGCCTGAACTTCTGATTGAGAAAGGCTCAATACAAAAGTCGCGAGAATCATGCAGGTGAATCTAATGGTTTTCATGCGCTTTTTCCCTGTTTTTAATCAGTAAAATCAATGTAAATTCATCGGGGAACTTTGAAGTATCAATTCTACAGATTGTTCGCAGGAGATGCACGTATAGAGGAAATATTCTTGATTCCGTGCCTTGGAATACTTGCATACCGAAATCAGCTTCGATAACGTAGCAATTGAATCATTTCTCGCAGCCAAGGTCTTTTCAGGTGTCTGAGGATTGGTTAGAATCATTAAAATTCTGAGAGAAACTGGTCGAATTATCAGCCAGTTGGTTCCATATGGTGGGTATAGCTCAGTTGGTTAGAGCGCCGGATTGTGATTCCGGAGGTCGCGGGTTCAAATCCCGTTACTCACCCTCTTTTTCTTCTCCTCAGGTAAATCGATTGCGATTTCTGCCATCCCCTCCTGCTTTATTTTGGCAGTCTCAAACCTTACGAAAACGCGAATCTCTGCGTGCTACGATTGTACTATTTACAATCAGTATCCATCTTTCATAGCACTCCAACTCTCGGTTTCATATCGACTTACAGTCTCAGCTATTCCGTATGATAACTGGAGCTGATGTGCATCAAAGAGTCTTGAATCTGCGAAAACTTATCTTGCCTGTATTTTTCGAATTCCAGTATACTGGCAGCTTGACTGAAATCATCACCAGTCAAAATTGTTTTCAGCCGGTCTGCAGGAAAGACCACTATGAAATCTCGTGATTTTGAGAGCGCATAACCAGGGACGGAGAGCTGATCTCATGCATCAGGCCAGTAAAATTATCTGCCGCAATTTGGAACGATCCATTTCTGCCAAACAACAGCTGCTCGAAGATACCCAAATGCAGCAGGAGTTTTCGAAAGCCGTCGATCTGATCCTTCAGAGCTATCAAAGCGGAGGCCGATTATACCTGGCAGGAAACGGAGGCTCCGCAGCAGACGCGCAGCATCTGGCAGCCGAATTTGTCTGTCGCTTGAGTAAAGATCGGGCATCAATACCAGCCGAGGCATTAACGACCGATAGTTCGATTCTGACTGCCATTGGGAATGACTATGGTTACGATGTGGTCTTCTCGCGACAACTGGAAGGCAAGCTGACCGCGAATGATGTTTTCCTGGGAATCACGACCTCTGGCAATTCTCCCAACATTGTGAAAGCAGTAGAGGCCTGCAAGGAAAAACAGGTTCCCAGCATCATCTTTACCGGACACGGCGGCGGTGAAGTCCGTTCGCTTTGCGACGTCTGCGTGATTGCTCCTGGTGAACTGACAAGCCAGATTCAGGAAGTGCATCTGGTGCTTGAGCATACTTTATGCGAATGTGTCGAAGCTGCTCTGTTCAACTTCAAACTGGATCTGGGTTCATCCACCTCAGACCAGCCTCTCTCTCTGAAACGGGCAGCCTGATTCAGTAATGCAGGAGAAGCCGGTTCCTAACAAGTCATTGTTTCTCGACCGAGATGGTGTGATCAACAAAGAGAAACACTATCTGTATCGAATTGAAGACTTCGAATTTGTTGACGGAATTTTTGCACTCTGCCGTGCCGCCGTGAAAAACGGATTCTGTTTGATCGTCGTCACCAATCAAGCAGGAATTGCGCGCGGGTATTATACCGAAGCTCAGTTCCTGGAGCTGACGGAATGGATGAAACAGGAATTTGCCCGGCGCGACTTGCCGCTGACGGATGTGCTTTACTGCCCCCACCACCCACAGTATGGGGGAGAACAGTATTGCCGCCAGTGCGAATGCCGCAAACCGGGACCCGGTATGCTGCTGGATGCAGCTCGGAAATATGACCTGGATCTCTCAGCCTCAATTTTCGCAGGCGATAAAGGGTCTGACATCGCCGCTGGTCGAGCTGCCGGCATCGGTACTGCTGCTCTGGTCGGAACCGGACACTCGGTGAGTGCACCGGATCGGCAGGCAGCTGACCTGTATGCCGATTCACTCGCAGAGCTCAAAGAGAACCTGTTTCCAGCGACCATCGCGGACAACTAGACTGTGTCCGGATTTACATCAGCAACTGCAGGGCTCATCAGACTGTGTATCAGTGGTTCTACTTACCTGCACAGCATGCTTGATGAATATTCCATAAAGCTCCTATCTGGATTATCCAACCAGGATTGCTTTTGGGGTCGATCAGAATTATGGTCGAATTGTGATGAGGATGCCGTTTCGTAAATTATCCTGGGTTCTGGGAATTGCAGGCCTGTTGGGGATTCTACTTCAATCTCTGCAGGTACAGGTGGAACATACGCACTCCAATGGCGATACTCCGCACAGTCACACGCACGGGCATAGTCACTCACACGGTCACTCGCATCATCATGGACATGACCACCATCATCACAGCCACGATGCACATTCGAAATCGATTCCGCCTCAGACTCATATTCACGTCACTCTGCTCTGGTGGGAATTCACATTGCACACCAGCTCACCCCAGCCGGACTCCGTGGCAGAACAGAACGGTGCAACCTCAACTGAAAACTCGTCGGCTGATTTAACTGAACCGGAACGACGACAGTCGATAAAAACTCAGGAGCCGCTGCTTGGCTCACTTCACTGGTCGCAGATCATTTCGGAATGGTATTCTGCCTGGCAATCAGTGCTTCCCCCTGACAAAAACAGACTGCCTGTTCAACAGGGGCATATCAGTCTGAATCTCCTTGCCGCCACCTGTTATCAATCGTATTCTGAAGCGCCCCCCGTACCACCGCCGGAAATTGTTCTTTCTGTTTGCTTCACCTGATTTCTGTAGCGAAGCCTGTTAGCGGCTTCAAGCGAAATCTGCGCGCATTCCCCCCTTGCGGATATCTCTGTTGATACCACTAGGGTAATGCTGCGCGCAACTCTACAGAATGATTCTTAACAGAAAACGATTCCCGTCTGCGCAGAACTTGCGCGGAACGATCGTCGTTTACAAATAGAAAGATCATTTTCATTCCATGAAAGAAAAACAAATACTTCGAAGAGGGTTCACCTTGATCGAGCTACTGGTGGTCATTGCGATCATCGCGATCCTGATTGCCTTACTCTTGCCCGCTGTTCAGCAGGCGCGAGAAGCAGCCAGAAGACTCTCATGTAAAAATAATCTGAAACAGTTGGGGATCGGGTTACATAATTACCACGATACCCATGGCTGCTTTCCACCGGGATATGTTTATAAGCCGGGGACGGGAGGCAACCAGTCCGGCTTTGGCTGGGTGACAATGCTGCTGCCGATGCTGGATCAAGCCAATCTGTATAACCAGTTTGATCTGTCAGAACCAATTTTCAGTGCGGTGAATCTGGTACCACGCGAGCGACACATCCCCGGTCTGTTATGCCCGTCTGACCCGGTTTCTGAAAACGGGTTTGTTGAGATGGGAAGTTCGGCAGAGCGATATGCGATGGGTTGCTACGTGGGCAATTTCGGTCCGCCGGATCTGGACGCGAACCAGGAACAACGTACGGGAATGTTCAGCCGCAATAGTTCCACACGTTCGCGTGATGTCACTGATGGGCTTTCCAATACGCTGTGTGTGGGAGAGCGTCAGAATGGCGAATTCAGAAATGGCGCCGTACACGGGAACCATTTTGAATACGAAACGACCTGGGCGGGTGCCGTCCGGGAAATCACTGATGCCACAGACGACCACGGCCATATGGTTTTATTCCAGACAGGCCATGTTCCGAACGCGAGTACCAGTGATGACCGCGATGTTTCTGCCCCGCATGTGGGTCTCGCGCAATTTCTACTGGGTGATGGTTCGGTTCGTTTGATCGGCGCCAGTATCGATTTCGGCGTTTATACAGCGCTGGGAACGATTTCCGGCCGAGAGGTCATTGGCGAATATTAATCATTTGTCCGGATCAACTGAAGTATGTCGCATGCTCACATCACTAGACGGTGTGAGCATGCTTTCGATTTGTGTACTGACAGATCAGACCAAGCAACTGCTTGCGATTGATCGGCTTGCTGGTATAGGAGTCACAGCCAACAGCCAGACAGCCTTGCAGCTCTGAGGTCATGGCATGTGCGGTAATCGCGATGATCGGCCTGGTGTAGCCGGCTCCTCTTAATTCTCTGGTCGCGGTATAACCATCCATCACGGGCATCTGAATATCCATCAGGATAATATCAAAGGGTGTGCCCTGCTCTTCGGCTGCCAGTGCTGCTTCGACAGCCAGCTTTCCATTCTCAACCATTTTCAATTCACACTGCCACTTCTGCAGAATGAAGGAAATCAAATTCTGATTATCGACGGAATCTTCTGCCACCAGAATTCGTGGTGAGAAACCAAAATGGTCTTTCAGATTACCTGTAAGATCCGCCGGTAAGTCATCCGCGTCCTCTTTCTGCCCCTGCCTGCCAGAATCATATTGAAGCAAATTTAATTTTTCCGGATTCCCGACAGGAACCTTGAGAACAAAAGTACTTCCTACAGATGAAATACTGTTTACAGAAATCGAGCCGCCTAACATTTCAATCAGCTTTTTGCATATCGTCAGACCTAAACCCGTCCCGCCGAATCGGCGTGTCATGGACGCATCAGCCTGCGTGAAGGGTTGGAACAGTTTTTTCAACTGGTCGTCCGTAATCCCGACGCCCGTATCTACAATTTTGATTTCCAGGCAGGGAGAAGGGCCTTCAGTCAGGTAACGCGAAATGACGCGTACCGAACCTTCGTCGGTAAACTTGATGGCGTTACCAATAAGGTTGACCAGAATCTGTTTTAGCTTTGTTGGATCGGTCTGAATATACTCGGGAATAGCCCCGTCATACTCAGTCAGATATTCAATCTGTTTCTTTTCTGCTCTGACCTTCAATAAGATTTCCACATTATTCAGAATCTCTGCAGGAGAACAGCACATCAACTCCACAGTCATCTTTTGGGAATTGATTTTTGAAAGATCCAGCAAATCATTGATTAAGCAAAGCAGATAATCCCCATTCTGTTTGATCGTATCAATCATTTTTACCTGAGAGCCCGGCTCCAATTGTTCCATCAGGATTTCGGAATACCCCAGAATCGCCGTCATGGGAGTTCGAATTTCATGACTGATATTCGCCAAGAACAGATCTTTGGAAATATTGGCTTCAACCGCTTCCTGCCGGGCCGATTTGAGTTCCTGAGTCAAGTGGTCGTTCGCGATCGCTACTCCAATCAGTTCCCCCAGGGAATTCAGGAACAACATCTGGTCCGGATCGTCATCCGGAAAGATTTCGCTGAATAATACGAGCGCTCCCAGCGGTTCTTTGCGATGCGTAATGGGAATTAAATAGTGACCATGAGATGCATTCTCCTGTCGCTCCTGTCTGGTCGCACAATCACAATGACACTGATTCACAATCTGCATCAACCGAACGGTTACGGGATAGGGAGCGTACTCCTCGGCGAAATTAAATCCATGGTAGTGTGTGGGAGGCCCAGTAAGAAATTCTCCGTACTGCGCAATCAATTCGCTTTTCTGAGTCTTGTCATTATTGAGGTAGAGACAGCCTCGATTCAGACTTTTATATTCGGGAACTTCCAACAAACGCTTCAATACCTCATGCAGTTTGACCTTCAACGTTGACTGCTGTTGCAGGCTCTTAGCCACCCCGGCTCGAATAACTGCCTGGATGTGTTTTTGTGCCTGTTTTTTCTCATCCAAAACTTTCTCTGTAATATCACGTTGCAGTGCCACATAGGAGATACAATCTCCTCGCTGATCAAATATCGGGGAGACCGTCATATCCACCCACCGGTAATCGTCCAGCCAGTTCTGCTGCTGGCGCGTATCTTGCCCGAGCAACGGCAGACTGTTGGAAAGTCTTTGTGCCGCTTTTCGGCGATTGATCAATGATCCCTGCCAGGTATTTCCTGACAGCAACTGACCCCACATTTCACTGTAGACTCCTTGCGGGTTGAGTTTACTTTTGATGAACCGGGGAGTCCGTCCAATCGCTTCCTCTGCCGACCAGCCATATAGTTCGGAAAAAGCGGCATTCACGTAATTGATCACGCCCCGTGTATCCGTAATGAAGACGGCTTCCGCGCTGGATTCAACGGCACGTGCCAGTCGTTCCACCTCTGCTCTTTGTTGTACCAGCTTGGTAATATCTGTCGCCAAAGCAACAATCGCCGGCTTAGAAAAAACGATTGTCTTCTGGAGATAGATCTCAACCGGATAGTTGGTTCCATCTTTTCGGGTAAATTCGGCGTTTAAAAATGCCTGTGAATCGGAACCTGTCAGAAGTGAATGAACGGCTGCTTTGATTTCAGATGCCGAGTCCTCTTCCATAAATTGAAAGGGAGACATCATCTGCAATTCCGGGACAGGGTACCCCAGGTTATTTGTGGCGCCGCGACTGGCATAGAAAATCCGATATGATTCTGCGCTGAAAATATAAATCTCATTCAGCGATTCTTCCAGAATATTACTCAGTGCCATCTGAATCCGGTCGGACTTTTGAATCGCGATAATCTGAAGCGTGTTTCGAATTCGTTTGTTGACGAGAGAATCACGATAAGGCCGTATCAGGAAATCATCGACGCCGTGCTCTAAGGCGCGTTCAATTTTTTCCGACTCCTGAAATTGAGACGTCGCCAGGATCGCGGTATTAGAGAGTGCATCCTGAGATTTATAAAACCGGATCATCTCAATCGGATCCGCTTCCTGTAGATCGAGACTGAGAATGATGACATCGGGTTGAATTTTCAGTCCCAGCATCAGCGAGGCTTTTGCGTTCAATGAGAAATGGATTTCATATCCTTGATCAGCATTGATTGCCTCAAATTCGCGAAAGTGATTGATGTTCTCATCGACATACAGAATACAGGGAGCCCAATTCCTTTGCTGTTCCAGCAAATTCAAAAACTGCATACTTTAAACCTAACCTGTCTAATCATCAGTGCCAAAATCATAGAAGGACTTAGTCATGTTCACCAACGCGTCTTGACTTATGTCGGGTGTAGATCATCAGTTGGCTTGAGTCATTCATCTCTATTGAATCGGGTCAACAATTCTGGGAATCCAATCAATTACGACAAAATAGAACGCGCAGCGGCGCGGAGAAGAAAAAACGCGAGTTAAATGCACCTGTCTGCAGAAGCGTTCTTCCCTGCTCTTCCAGCTCAAACGGCTTGACAGGGGGTACCTCAGGAGGAATTATCCTGAAATGAAGAAAAAGCACAGCCCGTTGTTGTGCTAAATTTTTGAGAGAAGTCAACTTCGTCCAGCATAGATTGATATCTGTCACTCAATATTTGCCGGGGCCAATCACAACTGTCTATGCAAAGAGAATGAGGTTTATTCCTCAACCGTTTTCTCGAAGACCAGGATATGCTGGCGAGGTAAAACCCCTATGGTCTCTTTCCATTTCAGATTCAGTTCCGGGCGAGAGACTTCTTTTTTGGCCTGTGCTTCGGACATCTTGTGTACAAGTTTAATCGGAACCGTTGGATCTTCTTTGCGATATTCCACCAGCGCAACCCGCCCTTTGGGTTTGAGGGCTTTGGAAATTTCCAGCATCATCTCGTAGGGAAATTCAAACTCATGATAGACGTCGACCATAATCACCAGATCAATCGACTCGGGTTTGAGGCCGGGAGATTTCTGAGTTCCCAAAACGGGGTGAATATTTTCCACCCCCACTTTCTGGAGCTTCTTCGCCAGCAGATCGAGCATTTCCTGTTGCACATCGACGGCATAGACTTTACCGCCCGGACTCACATGCTCGGCCAGAATGACGGAAATCACACCACTACCCGCGCCAATATCTGCGATCGCCATGCCCGGCTTCAATTTCAGTGCTTTGGGAAGCAGAGAGAGTCGTTCTTCCCGCTCACGTGAAATCCGCTCGAGCCAGGGCGCGCCTTGATACCCCATCACACGGGCAATTTCGCGACCGCGATAGAATTTTCCAATCCCATTGGGATCGTGATCCCGCTTATATGAATAAAGCGGATTTTCATCAAACTTTGGATCGGACTTGGAAGCGGTACCCGCTGGCTCTTGTGCGTTGGCGGGTAATGTAAACGAAATACCTGCAAGAGAAAAACAGAGAAACCCGATGAAAGTGATATGTAATGACCATTTCTTCGACGAACTCTGCATGGTAAATCCTCTGGCTGGTACATAGATCAGGAAACGAGTTCTCCCGTTTCCGGATGGCGGTTGTGACGTTGCATGATGTCGGCCCACTCTTGTTGTGGAACTTCGGTTGCTTCATCGATCAGCATCACGGGAATGCCATCCTTAATCGGATACTTGAGCCGCGTGGCTGGGTCGACCGAAACCAGAAAGTCACCGTCACAGATGAGCTTTGTTTTTGTTTTCGGGCAGGCAATGATGTCCTGCAGATTTTGTGGATCAAACGACATTGTTTTGTACTCTTGAACGACTTTATTTTTTTATTGTAGCAAAGAAATGGGGCGAACGACAGTTTTTTCTGAAACCAATGCTTCCTGTCTTTCGCCCCCTGCTGACTGCATACTGTGATTTAGAAACCACGCAGTTCCTGAATGTCTTTGAACGTGCGCAGATCATAATCAATGCCCACATAATCCAGCACGGAACAGAGTGCCCGAACTGCGACACCGATTCCATCGGGGCCGCTGAAGCCTCCAAACTGGCCGCCACCTTTCAAGTGCGGCTCGACTTCCAGAAAGACACCAGGCACACCCAGTTTCTTCATTTTCTTTTCCATCTTAGGCAGCATTTCGCGCAGCTCACGCAAGACAAACTCGTGACCGGCATCACCAACGTTGGCCGGCACAAAATTCTTCAGGCGTTCTTCATCGACAACGCCCGTCCATTCCAGATCCCTATCGACGGCGTAATCTTTGATGTGCAGCCAACCCATTGATTTGCTCATATCATGAAACTCGCTCAAGCACTGCATTGCATCTTTATTCTGTGCAGCAATATTTCCGCCATCATAAATTGTGACCATATTCGGCCGTTTGACTTTGCGAGCCAGTTCCGCCAGCAGCGGGCCTGTTTCTCCGATCAGGTTCGGTTCGATTTCCAGACCATAAACCAGGCCTTCTTTCGCACACAGGTCCACAATCTGACCAATCTGATCGACGGCCTGATTCATATATGGTTTAGGATCTTCGCCTTTGGGAGGATAAAACGAGAAGCCGCGAATCAGTTTCGTTCCCAGCGTTGTTGCTGCGTTGATGGTATTCGCAACTTCTTTTTTCAAATATTCCTTGAAGGGAACAAATACATTGTGCGAGCCATCATCTTTGTCGACGAGTTTGATCTTACCGACACGTGCTCCGATGCTCGTCACATTCATGCCATATTCATCATGCAGCTTGAGCAGAGCTTTGTACTCTGATTTATTCAGGTCGACCACATGCTTGACGTTGCCATCGCCATTCACGTCGATAAATCGAGGGCTGTAGTATCGCAGCCCCAAAGCAGAAAGTGCCACCATTTGTTCGATGGCTGTTTTATGATTGGCTGCTTCATCTGCAAATGCACTTAAAATCACACGTGGATTATCTGACATGACGGTTGTTTGCCTTTTATTTCTAAATCTAAAGAAGATACGACTGCGCTGTTGGTTTGCACCAGATCGAAGTCATTTTTGACAGGTTTCAGCTAAGTTTCAAGAGCTAAGAGAAGATCCGACTCGCTTTTCAACGGCATTTCACAAATTCAACAGAATCTGTCACACAATCAAACGGTCGGGCCGCATTCGGGCCGCATTTCTCAAATGCATGGTCATAGCCGCTGCAGCCGTCTCAGAATCGCCGTTGTTTAATGAGTCCAGGAGAACAGTATGATCATATAGCCCGCGAATCATAATTTCAGGAGATTCACCGGCTGCAGAATAGGAAACGCGTTTATAACTCCAGCATTTGTTAATCGCTTCGCAAATCGGCAAATTGCCACAATGGTCTGCGATACTCAGATGTAAGGCATAATCGAAGGCGCGGGAAGCGGCCCCCCATTTCTGCAAGTGAGCGCTGGATAAATCACCATCTTCGTACTGCTGCTGACAGATTTTGACCTCAGACGCCAGAGCCTGTAATCGTATTACCTCTTCTGCATCCATCCTGTTAGCAGCCATTCCGGCAGCAGAAGGTTCCAGCAGTAATCGCAGTTCATGGATTTCGACCAGCCAGTTCTCGGCCCCTTCTCTGACAACAGCCCGATGATTTTTCTGCTGAATCACAATGCCGTCCGCCTGCAGCCGTGCCAGTGCCTGCACCACAGGTGTCCGACTGACGCCGATTTCACGGGCCAGCTGCGTGCTTTTTAATTCGGTCCCGCCGGGAAGTTCACAACGGATGATGCGCAACAAAAGCTTTTGATACACCTCATCGACGAGCGATGGACTTTCTTCATCCTCAATGACATTTTGTCCATTCGTTTCGACGACTGAAGAAGGATCTTTATTCACAAGAGTCTCATTTCCATTGGAACCAGGGGGTGAAATCCAGGATACGATTCATAGCAGACCGACGCGTGGAAACCCGGAATTCTTCGGCTATCACAGGGGAGAAGAGGCTTGACAATTCCTCTTTCAACGCCTAAAGTGAATTCACTTTTGCGATTTTCGCAGCTTTATTAAGTTTTATCCATCTTTATTATAGCAATATAACTGAAATTACCAGCCAATAAAATCCCATATATTGAATTCACTTAAGGATATCTTATGAGCACCGAGACAAACCAGAACAAACTTAAAGCAGGTCTGGTCGGATTTGGAATGATTGTCGACGAGACTTACCGTCCTTTTTTTGAAACGGTCTACGAAACGGGCCTTTATCAACGCGCCACGGGCCCCGTTGAAGTATCACTGGACGCGGTCGCAACTCGCACCGGCTCCCGAGCTGAAAAGTATCTGGCAGAACGGAGTGAAAAAGTAGGCGGTTTCGAAAGTTACGCCGGTGACAACGCGATTGAGGAAATGGCGGCGGCTGGTCTGAATTTTGCCTGTGTGGCGTCTCCCGATGATCGGCACTTTGATTCCTGTAAAAAGCTGCTGGAAGCAGGCACACACCTGATCGTGGAAAAGCCTTCGGTTTTAAAACTGCAAGAGTTGGACGAACTGGTCGCTTTAGCCGAGAAAAATAATGTCACCGCCAAAGTGGTCTACCACAAACTCTTCGATCCCGATCACAAAAAACTCCGCACACTCGTGTACGATGATGTTCTGAAGCATGTGAATAGTGGCTATTGCTCTCTGTTGGAACCCAAAGCAATTTCCGGAAAACAGTTTGCCCAATGGATCACGGGACGCAACCCCGGAACCTATGTCGCCGTGCATTATATCAAGTTGATCGATTTCACGTTCGGCGGAAAATTGAAAACACTCACTGCTTCCGGTCAGCGTGGATTAGTCGGCGATAAAGACGGTCCAACCTGGGACAGTTGTCAGTTGCGGATGATCTATGAATATGAATCCGGTCGTGAAGCCGCGTTTGACATTCATACATCCTGGGTCACACCGGATAACTTCCCCGGGTACGTCGAACAGGAAGTTCAGTTCCGTTTCGACAATGGACTATGGAATGGACACTCTCGCAAACGCGGTGTGGAATGCACGGTCGAAGACAAGACTCCCTTTGAGATTAAAAACTCGATGAACAACCACTTCAACGGAACCTTCGTTGAGCCGTGGAATGAGCGTTCACAACGAGGCTACGGAATTGAAGTTATTGAACAGTTTGCCCGTGAAGTCGCGCAGATTGAGTTTGGCGGCCCGGAATCAGAACGGCAACAACGCTTAGAACAGATTCGCTCTTTCAGCTACAACGATTTATCCGCAGACCGCCAGACCGTCGCAACCGTGCAGGCATTGGAAGCGATTCTGGAAAAACACGCACAAGGCGAGCCCGACTGCGTGGTCCGTGTCAACGATGACAAGGGAGGCCTGGTGCTTTATCGTCCCGGCTCAACAGAAGCAGAAGTGCTTTACGACGGAACCGTTTAACTCACAACAACCTGAAACAATTTTTGTAACCCATTTTTTATCACACTCTGTCATCTAAAAGAGAAAACCATGACTACAGCCATTCAGTTTGACAACGAAAATCAATCTAATGACATTCGCCAGGATTTGTTTCAGACAGAACCACTGGCATTAAGAACCTTCACTCCCAGTCAGGCAGTACTGGCGAAATCTGCAGGTTGCTATCACTGGACACCGGAAGGTCGTCGCCTGTATGACTTCACTTCAGGCGTGCTGGTTGCCAACCTGGGTCACAACCCTCGCCGCTGGATGAAACGCTTCAGCGACTACCTGGGCTGGAAACCGGAACACATTACCGGCGAAGGAGAAGGCGACTACTTCGAAGCAGCGACACTGACGGCGTATAACGCGGTGACGGAAATTGAAACGGAAGCCAGCAAACGCCTGATCGCGAACATTCAATCCTTCACAGGGGGCAATCGTTGCGACAAAGTCATGTGGGCCGCTTCCGGATCGGAAGCTGTTCAAAAAGCACTCTGGGCATGTCTGCACCGTGACCCCGAGCGGGATATCATTCTGGCGACTCGATATGGTTTCCACGGCAAAAAAGGGCTGGCAGGGGCCGTCACTGGTTCCGAAACAGACGCAGATCGAGATCCGCGCGTGAAGTTCATCAGCTTCCCCCGCACGGAATGCGATGACATTTCCAAATGCAATGACACTCTGGATACCTCTGTCTATCAAAAGGAACTGGAAGATCTCTGGACCGAATTTGGTACACGGATTAACTGCCTGATTACCGAGCCCTACCTGGGTGGCGGGGGAAGTTATCATCCGCAAGTGGCGTATCATAAAGTCCTGCAGGACTTCTGCCGTGCCCATGACATCATGTTGATCTTCGATGAAGTGCAGGCCAACTTCGGTCGTACCGGCTGCATGTACGCATTTGAGAATTATCAGGTCGAGCCCGATTTTGTTGTGCTCGGCAAAGGTCTTGGAAACGGCGTTCCCGTTGCGGCTGCCGTTGGTCGGGATGATGTCATCGCCAGCCTGAAATACGGCGAAGCATCTGATACCTGGAGTGCCAACCCACTCTCCTCTGCTGCGGTCCTGGCGACGCTGGATGAGTTCGAAGGAACGGATGTGATGGAAAACACCCAGAAACTTTCGAAGCTGTACATCGATGGTTTGCAGAGCCTGAAAGAAACCGGTGTGATCGCGAAAGTTCGCGGTGAAGGCATGGTCTTTGGAATCGAATGTGCCGAGCTGGGTGGCAAAACCAGCCAGGAAGTCGCCATTGAACTCGTCAAAACCTGTTACCTGGGTGAGGAAGGCGGAGACGGAATTCACCTGCTGGGAGCACTCGCCGGCAATGTCTTACGCGTCAGCCCACCAATGACGATGACAGAAACAGAAGCACAAGAATCGATTGCACTGCTGAAACGATTGTGCGTGAAACTGGCAGAGCAACTGCAGGGTGCAACCGCCTCTGCTTAACACCAAATGAAAGACTGTCAACGAAACAGGCCCCGATTCACATCGGGGCCTGTTTTTTTTATTCGATTAAACTCATTGCAAAAACTAGAACTGTCGTTGGTTCCGCCACTGCTCTAACTGTTCGGCAGTCAGATTAGGCGGCGGCGTATTCCCCGCACTCGTTGCCGACTTAGGCGCGGTCGAGATGCCGGCCGGGCTCATCCCCTTAGAGATACCCGGTGCTTGCCGTTTGACTTGTGCTGTTTTTTTCTGGTTCGTTTTTGAATAGGAGGCCTGTTGTGCTCCTCCAATCTTGCCGGTGGCACCGCCGGTTGTTACACCAGCCAGCATCAGACGGTTCTCTTTTTCGCGACGGATTTCGTCAAGCCAGTACTGTGCTTCGTTGAACTCCGGTTTCAGCAGAACGGCTTGAAGAAACTGCTGCTCGCTAGCCTGCAGTTGTCCCCGGTCCCTCAGAATGTAACCAATGTTATAATGGGCTTCGGCTTCGCCCACCGCACGAATCAGATGCGGCATGGACCCCTGATAGTCGCCCGCGGATGCCATGGCGATACCCAGTTGATAGCGAATGTTTTTATCAGCGGGTGCCGACTTCACAGCATCTTTTAACAGTGCAATTGCCTGATCCCACTTTTCCTCAGCCGCATAAAACTGACCGATACTGGCACGGACCTTCGGATCTTCCGGTGCCATCTCCAGAGCTTTCTGAAATCCTTTTTCAGCAGCGACTTTTCGACCGGCGACCTGATCCAGACGCGCCAGACCGAGAACGGCTTCAATTGATTTCGGGTTCTCACCCAAAGCCACTTCGTAGGAAGAACGGGCCGCATTCATATCACCCATTTTTTCCTGGAGTTGTCCATGCGTAATATAAAACTTATCCGGATTCTTCAGCTTCTGCTTAGCAACAGACACCTTCTCTTTCAAAGTTGTGGGTGCTTCATCTGTACTGGCAACAAATTTCTCTCGCATGGAAGAGCAACCGGTGCATACCAGTAATGCACAAGCAATTCCAGCGATCCATGTCTGTTTTGTCATCCGTACTGACATTCTATTACCTCCATGAGGTGCACTTACAAAACTTGAATTCTGAATTCTTCATGTTGGCCTTCCAATGGCGGTCACTCTTGGCGTTGTACTGTCTGATGCCGCCATCAGTGATGACAGAACAGTGAGCCAGGACAAGAGTGATCATGAATGAATCTATTTGCTTTAAGGGGCCTTCAATAAAAGGCTTACTAAAGATATTGCAGGAGAGAAGCTATATTTGACAGAAGAAACGTTGCGCCGCTTCTGATATGAGTTGAGTAGAAATGATGGGTTCCTGTCCTTTAAATCGACAGATTGATTGAAGAATCTCCAGTAAATCTCGCGGGTCGCTCGATCTGGGAGACTTTCCCTGGTTGTAGTAGGTGTCATATAGATAACTTACAAAAACTGGGCTATATTCGACCCCCCGCTGGCGGCAACAAAGCTGGGCAATCTCTGTGAAGACTTCACGGGACGGCGCACTGATTTCAATCTTATGACGAATGCGACGCAGAAATGCCTCATCGACCAGATCTTTGGGATCCAGATTGGTCGAGAATACAATAAGCTGTTCAAAGGGGATGGCAAATTTCTTTCCGGTCGCCAGTGTTAAATAGTCAACCCGATCCTCAAGCGGCATAATCCACCGGTTGAGCAGGTCTTTGGGACTGACCAACTGTCTCCCGAAGTCATCAATCAGAAAGACGCCCCCATTGGCTTTGATGTGAAGCGGAGCCGTATAAAAATTGCTGGTTTTGTTATACCGCAAATCGAGCATGTCCAGATTCAGCTCACCGCCGGTTATCACGACCGGACGCCTGATACGACGCCAGCGCAAGTCCGTATCCGGTTTGACCCAGTCTTCCATTTCCGGCATTCTGCCGGAAGTTTTCGGATCGGTATTATTGCGTGCTTCCAGTTCGTGATCGTCGGTCGTCTGATGAATGGTCGGGTCAAACAGCGTAATGATGCTGTTCTCCATCTGGATCGCATAGGGAACATAAATTTCGCCCCCCTGACGATTCAGAAACCGGCCCAGGCCTTTGGCGATTAAGGTTTTCCCGTTCCCCGGCGGTCCATAGATAAAAATAGATCGCCCGCTACAGACCGCAGGGCCTAATTCATCCAACAGACCTTCGCGGATAATGAAATCCGAAAACGAGTCTTCCAGCCGTTCCGGCGTACACTCGATGCCGACCACGGTCTGTAACTGGCACTGGCGCACATAAGCGTCTAAGGGTACCGGTGCGGGCCCGACATAACGACATTGTTCAAAGGCTTCTCGCGCACGGATGCGACCAAGTTCAGTCAGATTAAAACGATACGAAGAACGGCCGATCATATTCCCTGAGGTGACTTCAATGCACTTATCATCTTTCAGGAAAGCCAGCGCCACATCGATAATGCTGAACGGCAGATGCGCGCTGCGGGAAATTTCAATTCCCAGTGCGCTCCCCTGTAAATACAACTGCTTCAAAACCAGATTGCACAGCTGAATTAATGATAAACCGGTCTCTTCCAGCGTTTGCGGCGCGGGAATCACTCCTCTTTCGTTTTTGGCTCCCGGGAAGGGAACTTTATCCGCTGTCTGCTCTGGCTGTCCAACACTGCCCGGATCTGCTGCGGTCTGTTTTTTCTGAAACAGATCGCTATAGAGGTCAGTCAGGTCGTGGTGATTCGTCGTGGGACGAATCACCTGTTCTGAAGACTCTTCGTACTCCAGGGATGACTCCTCGGATGGATTGCGAGATTCCTCGTCGGTCGGGCGATCTATCATTACAGGTTTACGATTAAGCTAACTTGAACAGGGAATTCGATCGGAATGAACACAAAAAAGGCCGGTCTTAATTACCGCCGTTTGCTGCTGTGCCACCACCCGCCGTATATTGAATGCGCGGAGGTAAAATCGAACCGACATACGCACGGTATTTCAGATCTTCTTCACGCGCGGGTCGACCATAAGTGGGTGACAGCCTTAACATCGCAGAAGGAACACGCTGGTCACCAACCATTTGTGAAGCCGCATATTGCACATTTGCCAGACGTTCCTGACTGGCAATCGATTTATTGGCAGTCTGCACAAAAATGGTGCGACGGCTTTCCGGAGCATGTTCCAGAATCCAGCGCAGATGTAATAAACCAGCCTCGGTTAGTTTGTTTCCATCCTGCTCGAAGTGATAGGCATACAAGGTAGTCTGGTCAGTCCAGCCATTGTGAATTTGCCGTTCCATGACGTCGCGGACGTAGGCCTTATCTTCGCAGTTATAAGGGTAAGGCCAATAGGTTGCGCTATGGTATTTATTCCAGAAGCGTCGTGGTGGACCGGTTGGTCGGGGATAGGGAGGCCAGAGTTCGCCGAACTTATATTTCTGACGCGACCCGACAGGCCTTGCGGCGCGCTCCGCCCATTTTGCTTCTTTTTCCTCTTTGGAACAAAAAGGCCACCCCGCCTGCGCGTCGAGGCCATTTACCAGGCTAACCATAAACAAGATAAGCAGATACGTATTAATTTTGACGGCAGTCGTCATGCCATCCCCCCCATGAAATGACTGTACTGGAATCCTCGTCTATTCGCGCAACTCGTGATTGCGCAACCCAGACCGATGATTTCTCGAGATTGTCCTTTTGTCTCTTATCGGCAGAGGAGAGGTCCGGTCCTAACGAGAAAAACGATTCTGCCGAGAGAATGAGAGAGATAATTTCATACACCAGCGCACTCCAATTCGTAATCAAAGTCATTCTTGCCTGTGCTACAAACAAAATTAGAAATGAACACTGCCGCCTGGTCAGGCTTTTGAAAGGAATAGGATTCAACCTGAATCATGTGCGGGATAAATTGCTTGTTGATCAGTTTTGATCCGTCAGAAAATACAGATTAAAAAGACCTTTAATAAATTCTCTGGTGTTAAAATTCGCGTTATGTGTGTCCTGTTTTGATCTGCGTGAGCCTATCCAATACACGCCGGGCTCACTACACTTTCAGGTGAAACAATTCGATCGACTCCGAGGTTGTGGAACGGGCATTTCTATTTTTTCTTAAAACAGTTATTCTTATAGAGAGTCGTGTAATAGACCCTGTAGTTTTTCAGAATCCAAATATATATTTTCGAAACCATTGATCGGGACGAATCGAGATCGAAATGGATGCGGTTGAGATACAAAAGAATCATTCCAGCACGCCCTTCTCTGCACAAGATGCAGAGAAGATGGCTTCGGAATTGAATCTCACATCACAGCAGATCCTGAATGTGATTGCTTTGCTGGACGAAGGAAATACAGTCCCCTTTATCACCCGCTATCGTAAAGAGCGGACGGGCAATCTGGATGAAGTTCAGATTCGTGATATTCAAAAGCGAGTGCAATCGAAACGGCAAATCTGGGAACGAGCATCCACAATCCTGCGATTGATCGAAGCGCAGCAGAAACTGACTCCCCGGCTGAAAGCAGAAATCGAAAAAGCCGATACCCTGAAACGTCTGGAAGATCTTTACCGCCCTTATCGCCCGAAGCGAACGTCCCGCGCTGCCACCGCGCGTAAGCATGGGTTCGAACCTTTGGCCGATGCCATTTGGGCCGGCGATCCCAGCATTCAGAATTTGACGGAAGCGGCAAAACAATATACCAAGGCAGAAGAAGGCGCCCGCACAACAGAAGATGTGCTCAAAGGGGCCTCCGATATCCTGGCAGAAAAAATTGGTGAAGACCCCGATGTGCGTGATATCTCCCGTAAGATCGCCTGGCGGTCCGGCCGTCTGGCAGTGACTGCCACCAAGAAAGCAGAAGAATCCGGTCAGGAATACCGCGACTATTTCAATTACTCGGAACAGGTCGTCAAAGTGCCCCATCATCGCACGATGGCCATGAACCGGGGAGAAAAATCGGGCGCTCTGCGTATTCGGTTCGAATGGGCGGAAGACTCGGCCTGCCTGTCTATTATCCGTCATCTGAATCTGAATGATCACCGCTTCAATTCGTTTTTAAAAGAAGTGGTTACCGACGCGTTACAACGTTTGATTCTGCCCAGCCTCGATCGTGAAATTCGTCGCGAACTGACGGAAAAAGCAGAAAAACATGCGGTCTCGGTGTTCGCACAAAATTTGAAAAACTTACTACTGCAACCGCCGCTGCAAGGTCAGCGGATTCTGGCCATCGACCCCGGTTTACGCACAGGCTGTAAACTTGCCGTGCTGGATGAGATGGGTAACTGCGTTGCCACCGATCTGGTGTATGTCACCGGTTCAGCCGAGAAAAAAGATTACGCCCGCAACAAGCTGGCCGACATGCTGACCGAGCATCAATGTAAACTGGTCGCGATCGGCAACGGGACTGCCTGCCGGGAAACAGAAGAAATCATCACCGAGATGATTGAACAGAACCAACCCGAGGCCCGTTACTTAATTGTGAATGAAGCGGGCGCGAGTATTTATTCTGCCAGTCCGGTTGCCCGTGAAGAATTTCCCGATCTGGACGCAACCATTCGTGGCACCATTTCGATTGGCCGCCGTCTGCAGGACCCATTGAGCGAGCTGGTCAAAATCGACCCACAACACCTGGGGGTCGGCATGTATCAGCACGATGTGAATTCCAAGCGTCTGAAAGAATCACTGGATGAAGTAATTGAATCGTGTGTGAATTATGTGGGCGTGAATCTGAATACCGCCAGTGCTTCACTGTTACGGCATGTCTCTGGAATGAATCAGTTGATCGCCCGCCGGATTACCGAATGGCGCGACAAGCATGGCTCATTTCAGAATCGTAAGCAGCTGCTCGATGTCGCGGGGATCGGCGATGCCACGTTCACCCAGGCCGCCGGTTTTTTGAAAATCGATGTCGGTGATGAGCCGCTCGACTCCACTTGGATTCATCCCGAAAGCTACGAGCACGCTCATAAAGTATTCACACAACTTGATCTACCGGAAGATAGCTTGAAAGCAACGGCCAGCGATCGTGCTTCGATCGTTGAAAAAGTCAGCCAGCTCGACAAACAGGATCTGAGCCGAAATTTAAACATCGGCTTGCCAACACTGGAAGACATCCTGGAAGCGATTGTGCGTCCCCGCCGCGATCCACGTTCTGACTTGCCGGGTCCGATCTTCAAACAGGGAGTGCTCAAGCTGGAGCAACTGGTTGAAGGCATGGAACTGCAAGGCACGATTTTGAATGTGGTCGACTTTGGTGCGTTTGTGGATGTGGGCCTGAAAGACAGTGCCTTGATTCACGTCAGCGAGATGGCCAATCACTTCATCGAAAATCCGTATCAGTTTGTCTCAGTTGGTGATGTGATTACTGCCTGGGTACTGGGTGTCGACTTGGAACGCCGCCGCGTCTCTTTGACATTGATCAAACCGGGCACCGATCGCCAGCCGAAAAAGGCACAACGACCGAAGCCGGATCAATCCAAACCAGCACAGCGCCCCCAACAACCGGGAAAAACCGAGAAAGCCAAATCGGCAGCCGCTGCCCCCGGTAATCAAAACAAGCCGCCCCGAAAAAAGCGAAAAAAATCTGGCAAAAAGGGGTCGCCGCCACCTAAACTGACGGATGAAATGAAAACCGGAGAACAGCCCCTGCAGGGCTTTGACCAACTCAAAGCGCTTTGGAACCAGAAGAAGAAATAGGGAAATCGATATTCCGCTTCGCAAACGGAATCCCAGATGAATTATAATAATGCACGCCAACCAACGCACACGCACATTTATCGCCGTCCCCATTGAACCGCCACGGGGTCTTAAGAAATTAATGCAAAAGCTGGAACAGCTCGGCTCCGCCGTAAGACCGATTCCTGTGGACCAGATGCATATCACCCTGAAGTTTCTGGGGCCAACGGAACTCGATGACATCATGCCCATCAGCTCGATTCTGAAAACGATGCGAACGGAATTCCCGCGTATGAAACTAGCGTTCAAAGGCCTGGGTGCTTTCCCGCGTGTAGAACGACCAAACGTCATCTGGGCCGGCATCAGTGATGCCAGCGTGCTGACAGAAATGGCGGAATTTCTGGAACGGGAAACGGAAAAACTGGGTTATCCCCGCGAACGCAAAGGCTTCCATCCACACCTGACACTGGCCCGCGTCAAAGCCAAGCCCCCCCAAGATCTGTTTGAAATTCTGCGGGATCGCGAAAATGCGGAATGGGGAGAGGCTACGGTAGACACACTCAAGTTTTATCAGTCCGAACTCAAAACAGAGCGGGCACACTATCATGAAATGCAGACGGTAAAGCTTGCGGCACGCTAAGCATTGTTCGGTTTCAGAATCTGTTTCGGTCGGAAAAACAGAAACCGCACGAGCAGTCCCAGAATAATCAGCGAACAGCCGATGAGCGTCTCCATCGAAACGGTCTCGCCCCAGAACAGCCAGACCCAGATCGGATTCAAAATCGGTTCAGCCAGTACCAGCAGAGCGGCTTCCTGTGAATTAACCGTTTTGACCGCATGCGAAAAGATGACATAGGGAGCTCCCAACTGGACCACACCTAACAAAGCCAGGAGAAAAAACTGCTGGCCGGTTAGAGAAACCCCCAGACTCCCCACCCAGGGAGCCACGATGCCCGCTGAGGTTAAGAGGCAGAGCGCGACCAGCCAGGCAGGATGTTCGTCGCGGAGGACGCGAAAGAAGAGCACAACCAGTGAGTAACACACACCACTAGTGAGCGCGATCAAATTTCCGGAAAAGTTCTCACTCGCCCAGTCGCCGGCCACGATACAAAAAATGCCAGCCAGCACAATCAGGATCGCTAGAACTGATCCGCGTTCGATGCGTTCCTTTAAAAACAGAAAACCAAACACCATCGCCCAGACGACGCTGGTATTCTGCAAAAAAATCGCAGCCGCGGCAGACGTTTTTGTCATTGCGGTCATGAACAGTAAATTCATCGAAGCAAAGGCGATCAACAGCGGAATCAGACCGGGTCGCCAGCGCACGTATTTGAACTTCACAAACGGCAGCAGAAACAAACCGGCAAACAACGCGCGATAACAGGCCAGGATCAAGCCGCGATCTGTTTCGGGAATCGACTCGAAGGGAGGCGACTTGATAAACACGCCACTCAAGCTCCAGAGTACCGAAGCCAGCAGCACCAGCATCCGCGCA